>DYGP01000017.1 GCA_020724685.1 Candidatus Paceibacter sp. | reverse complement strand
CATCCGTTTTTTTGAAAGACAAAATCCGTTTTCTTGTCTTCTTTTCCCGACCGTTCCGATAAAAGCAGACTTTTTCGTTGTCTCCGCCCCGCTCGCCCCGAGAACGGGGATCCGACGTTCTTCCTTTCGCATATCCGGATTTTCCCTATGGGGTTGACGCATCACGGCATTTTGTTCATATTTGTAGGTGTTCGCGTCCCGCGGTCGTGTGGCGGCCGTGTCGAAATAAAACAGGGGCGCGTCTCATTATTTTTTATGACAACAGCGCAAAAGCAGGAAGAACAGCAGAACATCGCTTCCCTCACGAAAACCGAGGTGGGGGCGCTCAAGATGCTCCGTCCGGGAGATCTTGTGGAGGGGGTTATCCTCGAAAAAGGAAGCAGAATGGTTACAGTCGATCTCGGTCCGCACGGAACGGGGGTGGTGTATCGCGGCGAGATTCAGAACGCCCGGGACATCATCCGCGGACTCGCCGCGGGCGATCCGATAAACGGAAAAGTTATCGATCCGGACAACGAAGAGGGGTATATCGAACTTTCTCTCTCCCAGGCCGACAAGCAGAAGTCGTGGGAGGCGGTTCAGGATTTGAAGGATCAGGAGGAAATCATTGTCATAAAGGCGATGTCGGCGAACAAAGGAGGTCTTGTCGCCGACCTTCAGGGACTTTCCGCATTTCTCCCTGTTTCTCAGATTGTGGGAGGGTTTGAGGGGAAAGACGAGATAAACAACAAGGACGAAATAGTTCAGATACTCGAAGGACTCGTCGGCAAGGAGATTGAGGTGAGGATTATCGACGTTAATCCGAGGACCAACAAACTCATCGTTTCCGAGAAGGCGGCGAAAGAAGAGAGCATGAGGGAGCTCGTGAAAAATTACGCGGTCGGCCAGGAGGTTGAGGGCGTCGTTTCGGGAATCGCCGACTTCGGGGTGTTTGTGAAATTCACCGACAATCCTTCGGTTGAGGGGCTCATACACATTTCTGAGCTCGGATACAAGATTATCGAAAATCCGAAAGAACTCGTGAGAATAGACGATGTCGTGAAGGCGAAAATAGTGGACATCAAGGACGGAAAAATATCACTCTCGCTCAAGGCGCTCAAGGCGGATCCGTGGGCGCGGGCAGGAGAACGGTTCAGGGAAGGCCAGGAAACGAGAGGGAAGGTCCACAGCTTCCATCCCTTCGGGGCGATTATCGACGTTGACGACGATCTTCAGGGCCAGGTGCACGTCGCTTCGTTCGGGAGCGTGGAAGAAATGAAAAAGAAATTGGTTCAGGGCGAGACGTACGCGTTTTCCGTCGAGTCGATGAACGCTGAAGAACGGAAAATGCTTCTGAAAATGAAGGAATAGGATTGCTTCTGCCGCTTCCCCCATCCCGTCCCCGGACCGGATGGGGTTTTTGCGCCCCTTGCGCAAAACCTGTTTTTATGTTTTATTTAAACTCCGCATCTTTAAATAAAACCATTCACAAAATAAGGAAGAGAAGACCATGAAGTTTCAGAACCCAGATGAACTGAATTCGTTGTTCGGGAAAGTCGCTGCCGCAGCGACGAAACTGAACAAAAGGAACGTTCTCATTGAAGCGAAGAGGATCGTTCCCGAAGGGAAAAACAAAAAACCCTTTATCTCGATAATTCACAACAAAAAAGAGATCATCTCTTTTTCCCCGGAAGCGCACGGACACATGTCGTGCGATGAGATAAAAAAGGAAATCTGGGATTGCGTTGATGTCGGAGAATAATTTTTCGAAAAAAAGCCGCGTGATACCGCGGCTTTTTTATTTTGTCCTCCGCCGATATCTTTCTTTGTCGGGGTGCGATATGATAAACTCATTCACTGAAAACACGCTATGAAAAATCTCAGCAAAAATCTCATCGGGGTAATACTCATTCTTTTCGCCGTCACCGCAACCTTTTCGCTTTTCGTGGAAATGAATGCCGATGTTCCGAAGACGTTCACCCTAAATGAACTCGCCTCAAAGATAAACGGAGGCGAGGTCTCCGGAGTCACGGTAAGCGGAAACGAACTCACCGTCGTTCTTGGTGACGGCACGGAAGCGGTTTCCCGCAAGGAATCCGAGGCGGGCATCTCCCAAACGCTCGCAAACTACGGAGTGGATCCGGAAAAACTTCGGAATGTCGAACTTTCGGTCAAGGATCCGGGAGGATTCAAATACTGGATGAGCATCATCATCCCGTCTCTTCTTCCCGTGCTCCTTATGCTTGCGATTTTCTGGGTCATATTCCGTCAGGCGAAAACGGGCGCGAATCAGGCGTTCACCTTCGGAAAGGCGAATATGAAACTGTGGGCGGGAGGAAAGGAAAAAACAACGTTTAAAAATGTGGCGGGACTCAAGGAGGCGAAGGAGGAGTTGGAAGAAGTGGTCGATTTTCTGAGAAATCCGAAAAAATTCCTCGATATGGGAGCGAAAATCCCGCGCGGCGTGCTTCTTATGGGTCAGCCGGGGACGGGAAAAACGCTTCTTGCGAGGGCGGTTGCGGGAGAAGGGAACGTCCCGTTCTTTCATATGTCCGCCTCCGAATTCGTCGAGATGTTCGTGGGAGTCGGCGCATCCCGCGTGAGGGATCTTTTCGAGACCGCGAAAAAAGCGTCCCCCTCCATCATCTTCATAGACGAAATAGACGCGGTCGGCCGGGAACGCGGAACGGGATTGGGAGGAGGACACGATGAACGCGAACAGACACTCAACCAGATTTTGGTGGAGATGGACGGATTCGAGCGCGATACGAACGTGATCGTCATGGCGGCGACAAACCGCCCCGACGTCCTCGACCAGGCGCTTCTCCGTCCCGGACGGTTCGACCGGCGCGTCGTGCTCGACATGCCAGACTTGAGCGACCGGGAAGAAATATTAAAAATCCATTCGAAGGGGAAGCCGCTCGACGGGGTCGATTTGCGCGCCGTCGCGGTGCGTACGCCCGGATTTTCGGGAGCGGATCTTGCGAATCTCGCGAACGAAGCCGCGATTTTTGCGGCGCGTTCGAATCGGAAAAAAGTGACTCAAAGCGACTTTTTTGATTCGATCGAGAAGGTCCTCCTCGGACCGGCGCGAAGATCGCGCGTCATCACGGACAAGGAGAAGGAAATCACTGCGTATCATGAGGCGGGACACGCGCTCGTCGCCGCGGGACTCAAGGACAGCGATCCCGTGCATAAGGTGACGATCATAAGCCGCGGACTCGCCGGAGGGTATACGCTCAAACTTCCCACTGAGGAAAGAAGACTCAAAACGAAGAAGCAGTTTCTTGCCGACCTGTCCGTTTCACTGGGGGGGTACGTTGCCGAGACGTCCGTGTTCGGGGATATAAGCACCGGATCTTCGAGCGATCTCAAGCATGTGACCGAGACGGCGAGCAGGCTTGTCATGCAGTATGGGATGAGCGAGAAGCTCGGGCCGAGGACGCTCGGAAAACACCACGAGTTGATGTTTCTTGGGCGGGAAATAACCGCCGAAAAAGATTATTCGGAGCGCACGAGTGAGGTGATCGATGCGGAGATCGGACGGTTCATCGGGAAAGCGTTCGATGCCGCGAAAAAAATAATCGGTGCGCATCGCGACGCGCTCGACGCGATTGCGAAGATTCTTATCGAAAAGGAAACGATTGAACAGGAGGAATTCGCGGCGCTCATGGAATCTTTCGGCATCAGACCCGCGGCAATAAGATGACGTTGCGGACGGTGTGGAGAAATGGTATAAAAACCCCGCGCAGTTCTTGTCCGCGCGTTCCGGCTCGTAGCTCAATGGTAGAGCAATCGTCTTATACACGATCGGTTGCAGGTTCGAGTCCTGCCGAGCCGACTTTGCGGGGCGCTTAGCTCAGCTCCGACGATTCTGTCGGAGTCCCGACCGAAAGCGTCGGGATTGGTTAAAAATTTATAAGGGCGCTTAGCTCAGCTGGTTAGAGCGACTCGTTTACACCGAGTAGGCCGGGGGTTCGAATCCCTCAGCGCCCACAAAATAATGTCCCGAAACCGCGTGCGATTTGACACGAAATGAATTTCGTGTTTTTCTTTTAAAAGTTTTTCGAAAATAATTTTTTGGAGGAATCATGGAAAATCCCTCTGTGGTGGTAATGGATATTTTCCAGAAGGTAAACGACCACACCTTTCTGATTATCATCAACGAAACCCTGCGTCAGTACGGGAAGAATCCCGCGACAATCAAAGACGTCAGGGATATGCCGGGATTTCATGGATGGATAAACATCTTTACGAATCGCGGCATCGATCTCCCGAAAAAAGAAATCGCCGCGATGATAAGAAAAAATTTCAAAGATATGACAACGCCTCATGCTCCGTGAGGCGTTTTTTGTTGACATGGGTCGCGCAAAATAATACCGTAATGAGCGTATGCAGACATCAACGGATATAATCGTTTTCGACATAGAAACGAAAAACACTTTCGCCGACGTGGGAGGAGATCAGAACATCGACAAACTCGAGGTCTCGGTCGTATGCGCATACTCGTACGATCACGACAAATATTTCTGTTTCGAGGAGAACGAACTTTCTCCGCTTGGCGACATGATGCAAAAAGCGAAGCTTATCGTCGGTTTTTCAAGTAAACGGTTCGATGTGCCGGTTCTGAACAAGTATTTCAAATTCAATCTTGCCGCAATCCCCCACTATGACATTCTCGAGGCGATTGAGACTTCGTGGGGACGGCGGATCAGTCTCGATCTTCTCGGAGAGGCGAACTTGAACATCAGGAAGACCGGCCACGGACTCGATGCGATCGACTGGTATCGGAACGGGGAGATGAAAAAACTTAAGGAATATTGCACGCAGGACGTGAAAATAACGAAGGACATCTTCGATTTGATCCGAACGCGCGGATACCTCTGGATTCCCCAACGGAACACGCCGGAAATGGCGCGCGTCATCGTCTCTTACAAGGAGCCGGAGGCGAATCCGCAGGCGAGTCTGTTATAATATTTGCGGGAATTATGGGATTCAATCCGAAGAAAAATAAAACACTCGTCGCGATTGTCGTGGTCTTTCTCGCTGTGGGACTCGTTCTCGCGTACGTCCCCTTGTTTTTCTAAAAAAAGGAAAGACGCCGGCGCCGCCGCAATGGCGGTTTTTTCCGTTTTGAGGTACATTGAATGAGATAATTTTCACACTCGCATGGACAGGGAAGTAAAAAAACTCATCGAGGCCGAACGGGGGCGGCAATCAAAGACGATAAACCTCATCGCTTCGGAGAATTACGTTTCAAAAAATGTCTCCGCTGCGCTCGGAAGCGTTTTTGTGAACAAATATGCGGAAGGGTATCCGAAAGCGCGCTATTACGCAGGAAATGAAATCGTTGACGCGCTTGAGGAATTGGCGGGGAAGCGCGCCCGAAAACTCTTCGCTCTCTCGTCTTCGAGGTGGGATGTGAATGTCCAGCCGTATTCGGGATCTCCGGCGAATCTCGCGGTTCTCCACGCGCTTCTCCCGGAGGGATCGAAAGTCATGGCGATGGCCCTCGGTATGGGAGGGCATCTTACCCACGGAAGCAAGGTGAGCGTGACGGGAAGGTTGTGGGAACAGGTTCCGTATGGGGTCGATCGTTTGAGCGAGGAAATTGATTACGGAGAACTGCTCCACATCGCGCTTATTGAGAGACCGAATATGATTATCGCCGGAGGAAGCGCGTATTCGCGCGTCGTTGATTTTAAAAAAATGAGAATGATCGCCGATGAGGTCAAGGCGTTGCTTTTCGTGGACATGTCCCATTTTGCCGGGCTCGTTGCCGGAAAGGCATATCCCTCCCCTTTCCCCTATGCCGACATCGTCACCACGACGACGCACAAAACGCTCAGAGGTCCGAGATCGGCGATTATCTTTTCGAAAAAAGAATATACCCCCGCGGTGCGGAAGGCGGTGTTCCCCGGACTTCAGGGGGGTCCTCATATGAATCAGATCGCCGCGGTCGCCGTCGCGCTCGCCGAAGCCGCGACTCCGTCGTTTTCCCGATATGCGAATCAAGTGATCAAAAACGCGCAGGCGCTCTCCGAAGAACTTCATCGTCTCGGGTGGCGGATCGTATCCGGAGGAACGGATTCCCACCTTTTTCTCGTTGATGTCATGAGCCGCGGTTTTTCGGGGGGAGTCGCAGGCGATCGCCTCGAAAAGATCGGAGTGGTCCTCAACAAGAACATGATTCCTTTTGACGAGCGGAAACCGAGCGATCCTTCGGGAATCCGTATCGGCACGGCGGCGGTGACGACGAGGGGCATGAAGGAGAAGGAGATGAAGGCGATCGCCCGCATCGTGTCGCAGGGGATTTTAAAAAAAGATGTCGCCGATGCGAAAAAAACGGTAGACGCCCTTTGCGAGAAATACCCCCTCAGATAAGGGAACCCCCTTCTGTTTCCGGGGAGCGGCGTGTACTATGGTGAATACATGAAAATCGACGGAAAGGCGATTGCCGAAAAAATCATCGAACGGATAAAAACGAGAAAAACAAAAAAATTTCTCGCGGTGTTCTTTGTCGGGCACGACGCGTCGTCGAAGAGCTTCATCAACCAAAAAGAAAAACTCGCGAAAGCGCTCGGCGTCGATTTTCGGGTCTATCATTTTCCCGAGGAGAAAGTGACGAACGATTTTCTCCGCGCGGAGATAAGGAAAATCGTCGACCATTCGACGTGCGGCGGCGCACTCCTCCAGCTCCCTCTTCCCTCCGGGCTTAACGCGCAGTATGCAATGAACGTCATTCCCCGGGAAAAAGATGTTGATGTCCTCGGCGAGCGCGCGCTCGGGGCGTTCTATGCGGGGCGAAATCCCGTTCTCCCGACCGCGGTAGGCGTTTTCGAGGAGATCGTACGCGTCCGGAATGCGGACCTGAAAAAGGCGATTGTCGCGGTTGTGGGAATAGGTCCGCTTGTTGGGAAACCGATTTCGACGTGGCTCAGGGGGAATGCCGCGGAAATCTACGCGTTGGACAAAGGGAGCGATCTCGGAGTGCTGAAACGCGCCGACATTGTCGTGTGCGGGACGGGTGTGCCGAAGCTCGTCTCCGCGGGGATGCTGAAAGAGAGAGCGCTCGTCATCGATTTCGGATATGGAATGATCGACGGAAAAGTGTCCGGAGACTTCGACGCGGAATCGGTTCTGGAGAACCCGGAAATATCATACACGCCGACGCCGGGAGGAACCGGTCCCGTTCTCGTGGCGAAACTTTTCGAAAATTTCCTGCAACTCGCAAAATAAATCCCGCCGGCCCATGGGCTGGCGGGATCTTTATGCTGCATACTATTCGGACTCCGTTGTAATCCCCTTCTTTTCCGACGCTGATTTCGTTTCCTTTCTGATCGACTCGAGAAGTTTTTTATCCTCTTTCAATTTAAGGCGGACATTGTCGAACCCGACTCCGAGTTTTTCCGTGCCAGAGGGCGTAGCGAACGAGAAACTTGCCCCGGATTTCGTGACAACGCCGTATTTGATCGCCGTGGTGAGCACGTCGGCCACATAGGAAACCCCCTCTCCGTACATGATGTCGAATTCGGCGATCTTGAAAGGCGGCGCCACTTTGTTTTTCACCACTTTCGCTTTCGTGCGGTTTCCGATGACCTCTTCGCCTTTTTTCACCTGCGCAATGCGGCGCACGTCGATGCGGACCGAAGCGTAGAACTTAAGCGCCATGCCGCCCGGCGTCGTTTCCGGATTTCCGAACATGATACCGATTTTCATTCGGAGCTGATTGATAAATATGATAATCGTCCCCGTCTTCGCGGCGATCGCGGTGAGTTTGCGGAGCGCCTGGGAAAGGAGACGTGCCTGGAGTCCCACGTGCGACGCGCCCATTTCTCCCTCGATTTCGGCGCGGGGCGTGAGCGCCGCGACGGAATCAACGACGATAATATTGATAATTCCGGACCTGACAAGCGTTTCGAGAATGTTGAGCGCTTCTTCGCCGTTGTCCGGTTGCGAGATGACGAGATCTTTCACCTTAACCCCGATTTTCGCGGCGTATTCAGGATCAAGCGCGTGTTCAGCGTCAATGAAGGCGGCTTTTCCCCCGCGCTTTTGCATTTCCGCGACCGCATGGAGTGCGAGCGTCGTTTTCCCGGAGCTTTCCGGTCCGTATATTTCGATAATGCGGCCCTTCGGAAGCCCTCCTCCGAGGGCGATGTCAAGAGAAAAAGATCCGGACGGAATCGTTTCAACTTTCGTGCGGAGCCGATCTCCGAGTTTCATAATTGCCCCCTCCCCGAATCGCGACTGAAGGGATTCCATGAGGGAATCGATGTCGTCCACTGAATCCTTTTTTTCTTCTTTTACCACTTTCTTTTTTAAAGTCATAGTGAGGTAATTATAGTTCTTCCTGTGCCGGTTCGCTATTTTCTCCGCCCCCCCCTTCCGTCAGCGGAAGGTATGCGTCCGTCCGATCTGTGTTTCGGTCACGGGAGGTCGTTGATGTTTCGAAAAACACCCGTTTTTCGATGTCGTATTCGCTTCCAAGAAATTTTTTTATGGTGAATTTCAGGGTATTGAATCCGGGAGAGAGCTGCATCTCTTTCTCAAACGCCCCGTTTTCGTCCGGATAGAGCTGTTCTCCGTTCAGGATGATTCCGTTTCTGGGATCGATGGATCCCTTTATGTGAAGCGTTGACGTGGAAACGACCATGCCGTCATTGATGCCCTCCAGAGAGAGCTCCGGATTTTTGAAGAAGGAGAATACCTGAAAAACGGCATATATGAGAACGATGCCTCCGATCGCCGCGAATGCGATGATTTTCCTGTTTATCCGCCGCGCGGCGAACCTGTTTCCGGGGATTGCGTCGCGCGCGCCTGATTTTTTCACTCCGCCTGCGTGTTTAAAAAAATCATTCCAAATTCTCTCCCCTTCAAGTCCGAGCGTCTCGGATATTTTTATGATGTATCCGTGGAGATAGGGGGATGAGGGAAGTTTTTCGAACCGTTCTTCGAGAATGAGCTCGAGAAACCTGTCGGAGACGCCCGTCGCCTGGGCGAGTTTTTCGACGGTCATGTTTTTTGATTTCATCGCGGAGAGGAGGATCTCCGAAATGCTTTTCTCGTTCTCTTCGGTCATGTCACCAATACTATATCCCGTTTCCTTTCCCGGAAACAAGTCTTCCGGCGTATAAAAATAGCCCGCATTCGAAAGAACGAAAAAGCGGGCTACCGTTTTGGGGTCGGATTATGCCGGTTTTTCCGGCGAAACTATTATCGTCTTGAGCGTTAAAAAAACTGAACAGATGGTATCATGCGGGAGAAAAAACGTCAATTATAAGAGGATATCCCTCGGTTTCGCACCCTCTCCCGGTCCGACTACGCCTCTTTCCTCCATCATGTCGAGAAGTCTCGCCGCGCGCGCGTACCCCACTTTCAGTCTTCGTTGGAGAAGGGAGGCGGATGCTTTTCCGGCCCCGCGCACGACCTCGACGGCGTCCTCGTAGAGTTCGTCGTCGTCCCCGCTCTCTTCGATCGCGTCGAAATCAAGGGAAGGCCTGTCGTTCGCTTCCTCGAGAGAAGTGGTGTTCAAATGTCCCGAGGAAAGCGTGGGATTGTTCTTCTTTATGAATTCGACGACCTTCTTGATCTCCTCCTCGGTGATGAACGCTCCCTGTACCCGCTTCGGTTTTGAAAGCTCCGCGGATATGAAGAGAAGATCGCCCCTGCCGAGAAGCTTTTCCGCTCCGGCGGTGTCGAGAATCGTTCTTGAATCAACCTGACTCGCGACCTGAAGCGCGATGCGGGTTGTGATGTTTGCTTTGATGAGTCCGGTGATGACCTCGACCGATGGACGCTGGGTCGAAACAATGAGGTGAATGCCGGTTGCGCGCGCCATTTGCGCGAGGCGTATGATCGCTCCCTCGACTTCCCTGCCGTACGAGGCCATAAGATCGGCAAGTTCGTCGATAACGATGATAATGTACGGAAGATCACCGTTGTTTTTATGGTAGCTTTTTATGTCGCGGCATCCCGAATCGAGGAGAAGTTGATATCGCCGGTCCATTTCCTGGATCGCCCATTTGAGCGCCCCGAGCGCCTTCTTGTTTTCGGTGATGACCGGCGCAAGGAGGTGCGGAATTCCTCCGTACACGGAAAGCTCGACCCGTTTCGGATCGACCATGATGAATTGGAGCATTTCGGGGGAGTTTTTAAAGAGGAGCGAGATGAGCACGGAATGAAGCGTGATGGATTTTCCGCTCCCGGTCGCTCCGGCAACGAGAAGGTGGGGCATCTTTCCGATATCCTGAAACACCGGCTCTCCGCTTACATTTCTTCCGAGACCGAACGTAAGCGGGCCCGCCTTTTGAAATTCCGGATACAGAAGAATGCTCCCGAGCCGGACGGTCGCGGCGGCCCTGTTCGGAACCTCTATTCCGACAAGCGATTTTCCGGGAATCGGAGCCTCGATTCTGATGGGATGTGCGGCGAGCGCAAGCGCAAGATCCTGCCCGAGCGCGGTGATTCTTGAGAGGCGGACTCCTTCGGCCGGTTTCAGGGTGTATCGCGTCACCGTCGGTCCCACGTTTATCTCCCCCATCTCAACGGATATTCCGAAACTTTCGAGCGTCCGCTTGATGACATTCGCGTTCGCCTGAAGATCTCCAATGGTCGGTTTTTCAATAATGGAGGAGAGAAGGGAAAGCGGAGGAACGACATAATTCTTGATGGGTTTTGTCTTCGGTTCCGGCATGATTCCGTCATCGTCGGAAGACGTCTGTTTGAGCTCCGTCTTTTCGCCGTGAGACGTCTTCTCCTCTTTGTGTTTTTCGCCGCCTCTCTTCGGTTCGACCGGAGGTTCGGGGATCGTGACGAGTGAGGGTCTTTCCTCAATCTCTTCCTCTTGATCGTCCTCCCCCCGCCTCAGGAACGAGAGGTTCAGGTTGAGCGGTCGGTTCATCGCGACAAGGAAGGATATGATGAGCGCGAC
>DYGP01000016.1:6661-11141 GCA_020724685.1 Candidatus Paceibacter sp. | reverse complement strand
GCAGACCTCCGCCGTGAAACAGGCGCTTTCGAACATCGAAGACATTCTTCTCGAAGACCACCTCGGGAGTTGCGTCATCAAGCAAGTGAAAGACGGACAGACGGAAAAGGCGAAAAAAGAGATTTTGAAGGTCTATCAATTAAAACGGAAGTAATCCGACGAATCCACCATGACAAATAACGTGATACATAAAAGATACAAGGTAAAAGGTATGCACTGTGCATCATGCGCGGGCATCATCGAAAGTACGCTCGCAAAACAGGACGGTGTCGTTTCGGCCGAGGTGAATGTCGGAACGGAGACGCTAAAACTCTCTTTCGATGAATCGAAAACAACATCCAACAGAGTCTCGGCGGCGATTGAACCGTACGGATATTCTCTTGTTGACGCTTCGGAAGACAATTCGGATCACGGCAGCGCACACGATCACGGCGGAGGAAGCGTGACGAAAGATGAAAAATTAAAGGAGCTCTCACGCATGAAGCATCGCATCGTGTCCGCAATTCCGCTCGCCGCCATCAGCATATTTGCGATGACGTGGGACATATTTGCGGAATACAGCGTCCTTTCTCCACTTCCCGCGACTATCGAAAAATTCATCCATCACCTCATGCCCGTCATCGCGACGTATATGCTTTTTGTGGTCGGAAAGCCGTACCTCGTCGGATTCTTCAGGTTTATCCGCCGCGGGAAAGCGAACATGGATTCGTTGATCGGGATGGGTACGCTTGTCGCGTACCTCTACAGTTTCGCGATCTCCGCGTTCGAAGAAGTCCTCGCTCCTTTCGTTGACGTAAAAAATTCCTATTACGACGTGACGATCGTCGTCATCGCTTTTGTGGCGATAGGGAAATATCTCGAAGCGCGTTCAAAGCTGAAGACGGGAGACGCGATCGAGCGGCTTCTCGCCATGCAGGCAAAAACCGCTTTTGTTCTGAGGGATACAGAAGGAAAACCGGCGCGTTACGCGGATGGGGGAAAAGAACACGAGGTTCCGATTGATCGGGTCGCGCACGGTGATTTTGTGATTATTAAACCTTCGGGAAAAATTCCGGTCGACGGGATCATCGTCGAAGGATCCTCCTACGTCGATGAGTCGATGATTACAGGCGAACCCGTTCCCGTTGAAAAACAAACGGGAGATCCGGTTTCCGCGGGAACCGTGAATACCTCGGGATCCTTCGTATTTAAGGCGACGAAGATAGGTTCCGAAACGATCCTCGCGCGCATCATCAAAATGGTCGAGGAGGCGCAAGGGAGCAAGGCTCCGATACAGGCGCTTGCCGACAGGATATCGGCGATATTCGTTCCCGCAGTTCTTGTTGTCGCGTTCGTCGCTCTCGGAATATGGATTGCGGTCGGCACGCGGTATCTTGGATTTTCGCAGGCGCTCTCGTTCGGACTCACCTCGTTTGTCGGCGTTCTCGTAGTTGCGTGTCCTTGCGCGCTCGGACTCGCGACTCCGACGGCAATCATCGTCGGCGTCGGAAAAGGGGCGAAAGAGGGAATTCTCATAAAAGATGCCGCGACACTCCAAAAACTCCACGCCGTTGATGTTGTCGTGATGGACAAGACGGGAACTATCACGCGAGGAAAACCCGAGTTCGTCGGATTGAAAAACAATTCAGACAGGGACGAAAAAGAAATCATTTCTATTCTTGCGTCGCTTGAACGGATATCGGAACATCCGATCGCGGGAGCCGTCGTTTCATATGCGGAACGCCGGGGAATTCCGTTGTCCCAGGCGGATAATTTCGAAGCGATAAAAGGAAAGGGCGTCCGCGGAGACATCGGCGGCGCAACCTACTTTGCCGGGAATATAAAGCTTGCGAAGGATCTCGGAATTTCCTTTGATTTTTCCTCTCTTGCGTCCGAAACGGAGCGCGGCGAGACGCCGATTATTCTTATGACGGAGAAATCAATTCTCGCGACGGCGACGGTCGCGGATGCGCTGAAAGAGGGCGCGGAAGAGGCGATCTCCCGTCTTCACGCGCTTGGGATCAAAACCGTGATGCTCACGGGAGACGACAAAAACACCGCGAAGCACATCGCTCGTCTCGTCGGGATTGACGAGGTTGTGGCGGAAGTTCTTCCGGAAGACAAACTCGGCATAATCGAAAAATTTCAGGGTGAAGGAAAAACGGTCGCGATGGCGGGGGACGGCGTGAATGACGCTCCGGCGCTCGCGCGCGCCGATATCGGAATTACAATGGCGACCGGGACCGACGTCGCAATAGAATCCGCCGGTATCACGCTCCTCCACGGAGATATCTCGAAAATCGCGAAGGCGATTGCGCTTTCGAAGATAACGATGCGCGGCATCAAGCAGAATCTTTTTTGGGCGTTCGCATACAACGTGATCGGCGTTCCGCTCGCCGCGGGAGCTTTTTTCCCGTTTTTCGGATGGCTTCTCAATCCCGTATTTGCCGGATTCGCGATGGCGGCATCGAGCGTTTCGGTCGTGTCGAATTCACTCCGCATTAAAACGAAAAAAATATAATTCAAAAATATGGAGAAAAAAAACGGAAAATCGGGAGAACAGACGCATATATTTCGCGTTAAGGGAATGCATTGCGCGTCTTGCGAGCTTCTCACGGAGCACGAACTCGGAAATCATCCAAAAGTCGTTTCGGTGAAATCGAGTCTTTCTTCCCATTCCGTCGAGGTGTCCGGAGATTTTGGAGATATGTCTCGGGATGAGATTATGGACGAACTTTCGGGTGCGCTTTCCCAACATTCTCTCGTGAAAGAAGAGGAATCCGATCAGAAGCGCGGAAAAAAAGATTTTGCGGCGGCGGTTCCCCTTGCATCCGCGATTCTCCTGGGCTTTTTTCTTCTTCAGAAAGCGGGGATAGTGAATCTCATCCAGAGCGATTCGGTAACGTTGGGAACGGCGTTCGTTATAGGACTCATCGCTTCCGTTTCCTCCTGCATGGCCGTTGTCGGGGGACTCATTCTTTCGATTTCGGCGACAATCGGCGCGGAAAGGAAATCAGGTCGTCTCCAAATAGGATTTCATGCCGGAAGAATCGTTTCTTTCTTCCTGCTTGGGGGGGCGATCGGAATTCTCGGTAATATTTTCCAATTCGGACAATGGGGAATGTTCGCTCTTGGCACTGTCATCGGAGCGGTCATGATCGCGCTCGGAGCGAATCTTATCGGCGCATCCCCCAAAGGAAACATGCTTGCCATCCCGATTCCAAAAAAGGTTTCCAAGAAAATATTCGACCTTTCGGGAACGGGAAGCGTGTATGCCGCGATTCTTTTGGGTGCGGCGACGTTTTTTCTTCCGTGCGGGTTCACGCAGTCAATGCAGATATACACGCTCTCCACGGGCGATTTCCTTGCCGGGGGGCTGACTATGCTCGCGTTTTCTTTCGGGACTTTCCCTATGCTCGCGCTTGTGAGTTTCGGGTCGGCGGAGATTCACAAAAGCAAATACGCCGGCGTGTTTCTCAAGACCGCGGGAATCGTGGTGATATTTTTCGCTTTGTTCAATATAATAAACGCAATGGTTTCGGTCGGTTGGATCCGTCCCGTATTTAATTTTTAGGAATATGAAAACGACATTTTTTGTTCTTGGGGGGGTAATCCTCGCGGCGGGAGTTTGGCTCGCGTTTTCGGGATTCGGCGGTTCCGGCGCGCCGGCCGCGGCCGACGGGAGCAATGTGACGGTTGTCGACGGGACGCAAATCATCGAAATCGACGCGAAAGGGGGATACTGGCCGCGTTTGACGAAGGCGAAAGCGAATGTTCCGACGGTCATAAAATTCAAAACGAAAGGGACGTTCGACTGTTCGTCCGCGGTTACGATCCCGAGTTTGAATTATCGGACGATTCTTTCGGCGTCCGGAGAAACACTCGTCAACGTTCCGGCCCAAAAAGCGGGATCGGTCCTTTCAGGCTCCTGTTCGATGGGAATGTACGGGTTTTCGGTAGAATTCAATTAGGGAAAAAAGGATGTTTTTGCGAACAGCGGGGTATCCTGTAAAATAAAGGCATGAAGCGTCTTATTTTCGTTTTTGGATTATTTTTTCTCGCCGCGCACGCACCCGCATTTGCCGAGTTTCCGTATCAGGTCACCATTGCTCCCACGCAGATTGCGCAGGGGGATACGCTCGCGATCGTAATCGATCGCGTGCCGAACGCTTCGACGACGGTTCAGGCGTGGGTCGGGACGCGCCGCGTGTGGCCCTTTCCCTACGGGAATTCCTACATAGGATTTTACAGCGCGCCCGCAAAAGCGTATCCGTGGACCTATCGCGCAACCGTACTTGTGGACGGAGAGATAACGAGAATGCCGGTCGCGATACGGGACGCGAAATTTCCCGTGACGAAACTCGTTGTGACCGACGTTTTGAAAAACGAAGGATATTCAACGTCGAATATCGGAACCAATCTCGCGGAAAACGACACTCCCGCAATCGTAAAAGCGCTTTCCCGCGCTGCCGCTGCGCCCTATTTTTCCTCGGCGTTCCGA
>DYGP01000016.1:885-6651 GCA_020724685.1 Candidatus Paceibacter sp. | reverse complement strand
CCCCTTGATACGGTGAAAAACGTCGGCGCATTCGGAAATTACCGTTCGTCGGGAGGAGTGAAGCTCCAGCACCTCGGCGTCGATCTCGACGCGGAAACGGGAACGCCCGTATATGCGATAAACGACGGCGTGGTGACGATGGCGAAACGGCTCATCAACTACGGCAACTCGGTCGTTGTCGATCACGGCGCGCATATTTTTTCGATGTCGCTCCACCTCGACCGGTTTGCGGTGAAAGAAGGGGAATACGTGAAAAAAGGGGAGGTTATCGGATATTCGGGGAATACCGGATATTCCATCGCTCCGCATCTCCATCTTTCTATAAATGTGAACGGCACAAGCATCGACCCGCTGAAGTTTATTGCGGCGACGCAGGATGCGATGAAGTGAACGAAAAATCTCCGCAGAGCGCGGAGATTTTTATATTTTTACGACGGTTCCGTCGAAATCAACAACTTTCCTTGAATTTCCGTTCCAGAAATCGAGCGGGACGGGCACCTTTCCGCGTCCCTGAGGGATGTCCACGACGTGCATCGGATAGGCGAGACCGGAAAGCCGTTTCCGAAGTTCGGTCATGATGCGGCGCTCCTGTTTGAGCGAGCAGACATATCTTGATATCCCCTTCGCCTTGTCGCAGTGGTAGATGTAGTACGGACGTATTCTGAGGTGGTAGAGCTTCTTGAAGAGGTCTTCGAGCACCGCGACGCCATTGTTCACGCCTTTCAGGAACACCGTCTGGCATACGAGAATCGCGCGCGTCTTTTCAATCAGGCGTATCGCGCGGATGACGTTTGGTGCGAGTTCGTCCGGATGGTTGACGTGGATGGAAACAAACATCACTTTTTTCTTTGCGACGATTCTCACCGCATGGAGAAGGTCTTTGACGAGTTTTGATTTGAAACTGTCGGGAGAGTGTACGGGAAAACGCGTTCCGATGCGGATGACTTTCACGTGGGGGATTTTTGCCAGTTCTTCGAGGATAACCTTCGTGTCTCTCGGGGTGTATAAAGGATCTCCGCCGGAGAGGATGACGTCATCAATTTCGCCGTGTTCGGCGATATAAGCCATGCACTTATGCATCTCTTCCGTCGAAAGATCTCCGTCGGACGTTCCGATCTGACGGAATCTCGTACAGAAGCGGCAGTGTGCGGCGCAACGGTATGAAACCTTGAAAAGCACTCTGTTTCCGAATTTATGGACGAGCCCTTTCACGGGACTGTAGCGCGTTTCTTCGCCGAGCGGATCATCGTCAAAATCGGAACGATCGACATACCCGCGTTTCTTTTTGAACTGTTCGCGGATTGCCGTGCTTCCTCGGGCGATGAGACGTTGCAGATGGGGGGTAATTCGCTCTTTCATGGAGCCTCCCTTCTTTTAAGGATTCTGGATACATCATAGCGCGTCCGCCGCTCGGGGATAAGCGGGCGATGGTGTATAATTTCCGTATGGATCAAAAACCGTATGTCCGTCCGACATGGGACGAATATTTTGTCGAGATCATGCATGCCGTCGCGAAGCGGGCGACGTGCGACAGGGGACGGTCCGGGTGCGTAATCGCGAGAGACAGGCAGGTTCTCGTTACGGGATATGTGGGCGCCCCGCGCGGGGCGGCGCATTGTGATGAGGTCGGCCACCAACTGAAGAAAGTGACCCATGAAAACGGGACGATAAGCGAGCATTGCATGCGGACGGCGCATGCGGAGCAAAACGCAATCGTGCAGGCGGCGAAGCTCGGCATCTCGATAGACAAAGGAACGCTTTACTGCTCGATGACTCCCTGCTCGACCTGCGCGAAAATGATCGTGAACGCGGGGATTGTCCGGATAGTGTGCGAAAAAAAATATCATGCGGGCGCGGAGAGCGAGCGGCTTTTCCGTGATGCGGGAATCGAGCTTGCATATTTGAGCGACGAGACGATGACGTATCCCTCGAAAGAATAATCCGGTTTTCCGCCCGTTTCGGCGAAAGTTTTTTTGGCGTATAATATCGTCACATGCCGACCATAATCAAAAACGGTCTTGTCTACGACGGTTCGGGAACGCCTCCCGTGAAGCGGGACATCCTCATTGAACGCAAACGCATTATGCGCATCGGCGAGGGATTGAGGATTCCGAAAGGAACGGAGGTTGTCGATGCCGGAGGAGCGTTTGTCGTGCCGGGATTCATCGACGTGCACTCGCATTCCGACCACAACTTAAGCATATTTTCGGATCCGCATCAGGAACGATACATCGAGGAGGGCGTGACAAGCATTGTCGGCGGCAATTGCGGGAAATCTCTTTTTCCTTTTTCAAAACACACGCTTGATACGCGATCGGATTGGGAGGCGAGTCTCGCTCCCATCGGGGCGCATTGGGTCGGGGCGGATGATTTTTTCAGTTTTTTCCACCGGAAGGGGATCGGCGTGAACTTCGGCACGCTTGTCGGACTCGGTTCCGTGAGAAATTTCATCACCAGGAACGTGCGAAGGGATGTGACCGATTCGGAGCTTTTGTTCGCAAAGAAGATTATCCGCGACAGTATCCGCGCCGGAGCGCTGGGACTTTCCGTCGGACTCGAATATTCCGACGAAAGCCACATCCCCCCGTTTGAAATACGCGAATACATAAAAACGATAGCGGAACACGAAGGAATGTATTCCGTCCATCTCAGGGATTACGGGAAGAACGTCGTTCGGAGTTTCGAGGAGGCGGTTGATGCCGTGCGGGGAACGGATGTGAGGCTTGAGATAAACCATCTCGATCCGGACGGGGCGTATGCGGAAGAATATCACGAGGTTGCGCGCGAAATCGAAAATCTGAACAAGGAAGGAATGCCGGTGCGATTCGACGTTTCCCCGCTCGGGGAAAAGACAAAACCGTGTTATGCGTTCCTTCCCGCCTGGGCGCAGGAGGGTTCACGCGACGATATCGTGGAAGGAATAAAGGAAGCGCACGTATGCGAACGCGTTCTCCCGCGCATCGCGGATCTTCCGTTCGATTCCATTTTTATCGCCCGCGTCCCCGGACAACTTTCGTTTCTCGTCGGAAAGAGCATTTCCGATTTCGCGGCGTCGCTGCACGTTGACCCTCCGAGAGCGCTCCTGAAGCTCATCGAAATATCGCACGCGACGGCGTTGTGCGTCGTGCGCGCGACAGACCGGAAACTTCACCAGGATTTCGTTTATTCCGACTACGGGATCGTGGCGTCTCACAGCGCGGGAGCGGGGTTCGAAGAAACCGTCCATATCGGAGAGCGGAAGCGCTTCAGGAGGTTTTTGAAGGATGCCTTCCAGAACGGCCGCATTCCGTTTGAACGTTTCATTATGAAACTCACTTCGCATCCCTCGTCGTTTTACAGGCTGGGGAGAAGGGGACTGCTCAGGGAAGGATATTACGCGGACATCGTCGTCCTGAGGGATTTTGTTCCGACGGATGTTTTTGTGAACGGCATTGCCGCTTTCCGCGACGGGACCGCCACTCAGTCGAGGTCGGGGCACATGATACGGAGAAAAGAACGCGTCCGCGTATGAGGAGATTTTCCCGAGGAGGAGTTCCCGACTATTTTTTCATAAGTATTGTCGCCATCCTTGCCATTTTCGGGCTTGTGATGCTCTCAAGCGCGTCATCGGATCTCGCGAAAGCTCGTTTCGGGGACAGTTATTATTACATCGAGCACCAGATCATGAACGGCCTGCTCGTCGGAATCGCCGGATTTCTTCTTGGCATGTTCGTTCCGCTCAAGGTGTGGGAAAAGTCGTCCGTATGGCTTTTTCTCGGAAGCATCGTTCTTCTTATTCTCGTGTTTTTCCCGATGTTCGGGATCGAGATGAAGGGATCCGAACGATGGCTCGATCTGGGGTTTGTTTCGTTCCAGCCGGGCGAAGTTCTGAAGCTGACGTTTCTCCTTTTTCTGTCCTCATGGGTCGCGCGCGACAAAGACAGAAGCAAAAGCGTTTCGCGAGGGCTCGTTCCCTTCCTCCTTATTCTCGGAGTTTCGGTGGGTCTGCTTTTCCTTCAGCCCGCGACGACCATCGCGGTCATTCTCACGGGCGCGGTGCTTGCGGCGTATTTCGCCGCGGGAGCGAAAATACGCTACATTGTCTCCATCATGCTTCTCGGGGCGATATCCGTCGCAGGGCTTATTTACGTCACGCCGTACCGGCTCCAGCGCATCAAGGGATTCCTCGATCCCGAATCCGATCCGCTCGGAGCGACCTATCACATCAACCAATCGCTCACGGCGATAGGGTCCGGGGGGTTGTGGGGCGTCGGGTTCGGAAATTCGACGACAAAATTGAAATATCTCCCTGAGCCGATAGGAGATTCGATATTCGCCGTTATCGGCGAGGAATTCGGTTTTGTGGGAGCATTGTTCGTTATTTCCCTTTTCGCGCTTTTCATATGGAAGGGGTTTATGATCGCAAAAAACTCCCGGGACGTGTTTTCGAGGTCGCTTGGAGTCGGTCTTACGTCGCTTATCGGAATTCAGGCGTTTATCAACATCGGAGCGATATCGGGGCTCATCCCTCTCACGGGAGTCCCGCTGCCGTTCGTGAGTTACGGAGGAACCGCGCTCGCTGTTTCTTTGACGATGTGCGGCATCCTTGCTAACATATCAAGGAGCAGGCGATAAAACCAAACCGGAACGGGGGAGTCGCTCGGCTGTTCCTTTTTCGCGTATGATACGAGTTCTACTTGTCGGAGGGGGAAGCGGCGGGCACATATACCCGCTTCTTGCGGTTGCGGGGGAGTTCGCGAAAATGGAAGGGGTTTCCGTACACCTTTCGTATATCGGCCCGAAAAGCCCCTTTAACCGCGAATTTCTCGAAAGGGATGTCGCGGTGTACCGCATCGCTTCAAGCAAGATCAGGAGATATTTTTCGCTTGGAAATTTTATCGACATCCCGAAATTTTTTTGGAGCCTCATACAGGCGCTTTACCGGCTTTATGTGTTGATGCCCGACGTCGTTTTTTCAAAAGGAGGTCCGGGATCCCTTGCGGTTGTCATCGCGGCCAGATTTTATCTCATTCCGGTTCTTGTCCACGAATCGGACGCGGTTCCCGGGCTTACGAACCGTATTTCCGGAAAACTCGCCCGGCGCGTCGCGGTTTCGTTTCCGGAAGCCGAGAAATTTTTTTCAAAGAAAAAAACAGCGCTTACCGGCAATCCTATTCGCAGGGAACTTCTCGAAGGGACGCTCGATCGTTTTCATGCCAAACGGAAGATGAATTTCGACCCGGAACGTCCCCTTATTCTCGTTCTCGGAGGATCGCAGGGTGCGGAACAGCTGAATGAATTCGTTGTTGGAAATCTCCCTTCTCTCCTTGATTTTTCCCAGATTCTCCATCAGACCGGGATCAGAAATTATGAGAGCGTGTCGACGATCACGCGATCGATTGTCGGCGGACAATCTTCTTCCCCGAAATATCTCGCGGCGCCGTTGTTCGAGGGAGACCGTTACAAGGACGCGCTTTGCGCCGCGGACATCGTGATCTCCCGTTCGGGATCCGTCATTGCGGAAATCGCCGCGTTCGGAAAACCGTCGATCCTCGTTCCGCTCGAAACGTCCGCGAACGATCATCAGCGCGCGAACGCCTACGGTTATGCGGCGACCGGAGCCGCCGAGGTTTTCGAAGGAAAAAATTTCACATATAACGTCGTTGTTTTGAAAATAAAGGAGATACTCGAAGACAAAGAACTCTATGCCCGAATGAGCGACGCGGCAAAGCGATTTTCGCGCCCCGATGCGGCCCGCGTCGTCGCCGACGAAGTCGTGAAACTTTC
>DYGP01000016.1:0-875 GCA_020724685.1 Candidatus Paceibacter sp. | reverse complement strand
GGTGCTCGGGCGATAACCGCAAATCGTATGATGATGCCGGGACAAAAAAAACACGTTCGAACCCGTTTTGCTCCGTCTCCCACAGGGCCGCTTAATTTCGGCGGCGCGCGAACCGCGCTCTTCAACTGGCTTTTTACGCGGCACGAAGGGGGAACATTCGTGCTCAGAATCGAAGACACCGATCTCGGGCGATCGAAAAAAGAATTTGAAGACGACATACAGGAAAGCCTCCGGTGGCTCGGAATCGAATGGGATGAGTTTTATCGGCAGACGGACCGCATTGACCGCTACGAGGAACATCTTAGCGCGCTCATTGAAAAGGGGCTCGCATACCGATGCTTCTGTTCCCAGAAGGAGATCGAAGAGGAACAACAGGCCCAGATGAGTCAGGGGATCCCTCCGAAATACGGAGGGAAGTGCCGGCTTCTTTCTCCTGAGGAGGCCGCCCTTCGCGCCGGGAAGGAGCCGTCGGTGATACGGCTCAAGGTTTCGGACCGCGAAGTTTCGTTTCACGATCTTATCCGCGGAAAGGTGACGTTCAATCTCGGTCTTGTCGGCGACTTCATCATCGCGAAAAGCGCGAGAGAGCCCCTGTATAATTTCGCGAACGTCGTTGACGATCACGAAACCGCGATCACTCATGTGGTCCGCGGCGAGGAGCACATCTCGAACACTCCGAGGCAAATTGCGATCCAGGAAGCGCTCGGGTTCACGCCTCTCACGTACGCCCATCTTCCCCTCATTCTCGGCCCGAACAAAAAAAAGCTTTCGAAACGGGATCTCGCGAAATCGGTCATCGACTACCGCAACGAGGGATATCTTTCCCCGGCGGTCGTGAACTTTCTCGTTCTGCTCGGATGGCATCCGAAGGAGGA
>DYGP01000015.1:7608-11562 GCA_020724685.1 Candidatus Paceibacter sp. | reverse complement strand
TCGCACTCATGAAAGACATGAAAAGCGGAAAGCAGGAAACTATTGACAAATCTGAAATTCCTGCTAAAGTAAAATCAGTTCTTGAAACATCTTCTTAATTTTCACGGGGCGTATAGCTCATTTGGTTAGAGCGCCTGACTGTGGATCAGGAGGCGACGGGATCGAAGCCCGTTACGCCCCCGCCGTCTGCCGGAAAAGGCAGACAACACCATGAATCCGTTCTCTTTAGAGAACGGATTTTTTATACCCCCGCAAGAACGCGTTAAAAAATGGGGATATGGAATCGATAGTGCCGTTATCAGCGTCTTTTTTTGCAAAAAGACACACGGGAGATTCCAACAGGGTGTCTATCGTGCGCAGTCTGTTTTCCGCAAGAGATTCTCCGGAGTCGACAATATCGACGACTGCGTCGCAAAAAAATGATGGCTTTGATTCGGTCGCTCCCCAAGAAAATTCCACGGAAGCATTTACACCGTTCTTTTTGAGATATTCTTTCGTCAGGTTCACGAATTCGGTTGCGATAACCTTTCCTTCAAGATCGTCAACCGAAGTTATGAGCGACCCTTCGGATACCGCAACAACAAGCCTCACCGAGCCCCAACCTCTTTTTGAATATGGAAAGCTGCCGAATATCCGTATTTCAGCCGCCGTTTCTCGTATCCAATCCATTCCGCTGACGCCCGCGTCAAAGAAGCCTCTTTCCACGAATTTCGGCATTTCCTGGGGTTTTACAAGCATATACTCGTAAGAGCACTCGTTTTTTCCTTCGAGTACGTATGATCTTCCCTTTTGTGAGAGATCAATGCCTCCATTTCTCAATATTTCCAACGTTCTTCCTTTCAGGCTTCCCGTAGGAAGCGCAATCCTGATTTTTTTAGTGTTCATTTTTTTCGGATACAAAAAAACCCTCCGAGAGGGCGTGTTTTTTTCGACAAAGAAAAACCCTCTCTATCTATGGATGAGAGAAGCGTGGTGATGCGTCGAAAAAAGGAAATGTCTCATATGTTCTTTAACATCCATTATCGTATGCGGAAAGCGAAAGCGTCAAGTGTGTAAAACTCTTGGTATGGGGAGTATAATGAACCCATGAACATACACATTGTGACGAAAGCGCTCGATCTCACACCGTCGCTCAAGAAATTCATCGGGGAGAAAGTGGGGGCAACTGGCCGGTTCCTCGGATCTTTTGAAAAAGAGGGGGCGTTGGACTGCTTTGTCGAGATTTCCCGCGCGACGCGCCACCACAAACGAGGCGATGTTTTTTATGCGGAGATCATGGTCCGTCTCCCGGGAAAAACGGTCCGTGCCGAGTCAACGAGCGTGGATGCGCGGATCGCGATCACCGAAGCGAGGGATGTTTTCAAAAGCGAGATTATGAAGTATAAAGAGATGGCCGAAAAAAAGAGGAAATAAATCGATATTAAAAAACATGCACACGGAGAAGAAAAGGAAGAAAATCTTGGGAAAAAGGAATGTCATTATTGCCGGCGCAATCTGCGTCGTTGTTGCGGCCTTTTTCTATTTCGGAGGCAACGGCGACGAAAAATCCGCAGGGATCGTCGTTCAGCGGGGTAATGTCGTGGAGGAGGTGAGTGTGACGGGAAAAGTGGTTCCTTCCAAAAACATCGACCTTGCGTTCGAGGCCGGAGGACGCCTTTCCCGCGTTTCCGCAACGGTAGGGAAGAAGGTTGTTCAGGGGGAAATTCTCGCTCAACTGGAGAACGGCGATCTTCTCGCTCAGATCGCGCAAGCCGAAGCGACAGTGAAAGCTCAGGAAGCGAGGCTTCAGGAACTGAAACGCGGATCAAGGCCGGAAGAGGTTGCCGTCAAGGAAACCGAATTGAAGCGGGCGAGACAGGATCTCGAAAATTATTACCGTGCGGCGCGGGACATACTGAACGACTCATACGCGAAATCGGATGATGCGGTGCGTGCGAAACTTGACGAGATGTTTTCCGACGATGATACGCCGAATCCGAAACTCACGTTCACCACTTCAAACACTCAGGCGGGGATTGATGTGGTTTCGATGAGATATCGCGCCGGATCGGATCTTGCCGCGTGGCGCGAAGAATTGAGGTTGATCGATGAAAGTTCGTCCCAGGTTGCGCTCTCGTCCGCACTTGATTCGGGAAAGAGGCACCTGTCTTCCATTAGGGATTTTCTCACGAGAATGCTTGATGCCGTTGACGGCGCGACGGGTATCACGGCAACGACCGCAAGCACGTACAAAACGAGCATCTATACGGCGCGAACGAATGTCAACGCTTCATTCTCAACCCTGAGTTCCCAGGAGCAGCTTATTGCATCGCAGAAAATAACGATCGAACGAACGGAAAACGAACTTGCGCTCATGCGCGCGGGCGCGACATCCGAGCAGATCGCCGCCCAAGAGGCCCAGATCGATCAGGCGAATGCGAACCTTCTTTATTACAGAACCCAGTACGGAAAGACGCTCCTGAGAGCTCCTTTCTCGGGTACGGTCACAAAAACCGACAAGAACGCGGGAGATATCGTCTCTATGAACGTTCCGATCGTTTCGCTTATCGGTTCGGGAAATTTCGAGATAGAAGCGAATATCGCGGAATCCGATATTGCGACGGTAAAAGTCGGCAATCTCGGGAAGGCAACGCTTGACGCCTACGGAAAGGGAGTTGTTTTCGGAGTGAGGGTGACGCAAATCGATCTTTCCGAAACTGTAATCGAAGGGATAGCGACATACAAAACAAAACTCCAATTCGACGAAGCCGACGAACGCATTCTTCCCGGACTCACCGCCGATGTCGATATTTTGACGGGAGAGAAAAAGGATGTTCTCTTTGTTCCGACGAGGAATATCATCATCGACGACGGAACGTATTTCGTGAAAAAGATAAACGGCGAAGAAACTGAAAAAATCAGGGTCGAAATCGGGCTCAAGGGATCGG
Organism: Candidatus Paceibacter sp.; assembly: GCA_020724685.1. Lineage (GTDB taxonomy): Bacteria > Patescibacteriota > Minisyncoccia > UBA6257 > GWB1-50-10 > GWA2-45-9. The sequence goes on along the minus strand of DYGP01000015.1, from coordinate 8,635 downwards.
ACGGAAGAACCGAGATCGTTTCCGGGCTTTCCGAGGGAGATGTGATAAGCGAAGAGTAACCGTATGCGCAAAGGAAACGACCTTATCAGGACGGAGGGACTTGAGAAAACATATGTGAGCGAAGACGTGGAAACGAAGGCGCTTCGCGGCGTCGACCTTGAAATACGCGAAGGGGAATTCGTTTCCATTGTCGGACCTTCAGGTTCCGGAAAATCGACCCTCATGCAGATACTCGGATGCCTCGATCGCCCGACGGGAGGAAAATATTTTTTCGAGGAAAAGGAAATTCATACTTATACGGACGAGGAGTTGGCAAAAATCCGAAACGAAAAAATAGGGTTCGTCTTTCAGGCGTTCAATCTTCTTCCGAGACTTTCGGTGGCCGAAAACGTTGCGCTTCCTCTCATGTATCGCGGCGTCCCGATGAAGGAACGCAATGAGCGTGCAATGGAAATGATTGAAATGGTCGGTCTCGCGGACAGGGCTTCTTTCCACACATCCCGGCTTTCGGGAGGACAGAAACAGCGCGCCGCGATCGCCCGCGCGCTCATCAGCAAACCGAAGATTATATTCGCCGACGAACCGACGGGAAACCTTGATTCGAAATCGGGAGGAGTTATTCTTGAGTTTCTTCAGGAACTGAACGAGAAAGGAAACACCATTGTGATCGTTACGCATGAATCGTATGTCGCCCAGGCGGGAAAGCGCATTCTTCACATCATTGACGGGAAGATAGACAAAGACGAGATCGTGGAAAACAGAAAAGTGGTCGCTCGGGAGGGATTTTCAAAATAAGAGCTCATGAGAGGAATTGATCTGTTCCGTACGGCAATCAGGGGAATTTCCGTTCATCGCACACGGTCGGCGCTGACCGTCCTCGGGATCGTGATCGGAATAACCTCCATTACGTCCATTATGTCCATCGGGCAGGGAGCCGAAGGGCTTATCGTCGGCGAAATACAGAGGTTCGGCCCGACGAACATATTCGTGCTTCCCGGCCGAGAACCGAAGGGGCCCGCCGACGGAG
>DYGP01000015.1:517-7598 GCA_020724685.1 Candidatus Paceibacter sp. | reverse complement strand
GCTTTTGAACGATTCTCTCAAACAGAAGGATCTCGAAGACCTGGAAAAAAAATCGAACGTCCCCGACGCCGTGAGGGTTGTTCCGTACACGTTCGGCATTGTGTCCGCATCCTACGGATCGGAAAGTTATGACGTCACCCTTATCGGGAGTACCGAATACGTCGAAAAAAATTTTGATCTTAAGGTGAGCGGAGAAGGAAATTTTTTCACCTCTTTCGACGTCGATGAACGCGCTCGCGTCGTAATTATCGGGGATGAAGTGAAAAAGGAGCTCTTCGGGGCGCGGGATCCGTTGGGGGAGAAGATAAAAATGAAGAACGGGAAATTCACGGTGATCGGCGTTTTGGAGCGGGAAGGCCAGGGAGGATTCGTTGATTTCAACAAGGCGATCGTCGCCCCGTACACGTCGGTTCAGCAGGATGTGCTGGGTATCCGCTATTTTCAGAGAATTACCGTCGAGGCAAGCTCCATCGAGGCCATTCCCGACGTGGTGAGGGATGTGAAGACGACGCTTCGGATCGGTCACAACATCGATGATCCCGATGATGATGACTTTTTCGTGCAGACACAGGAAGATATTGCAAACCGGGTGAAGACCATCACGGGAATACTCACCGTGCTTCTTTCGTCCGTCGCCGCGGTTTCGCTCGTAGTCGGAGGAGTGGGAATTATGAACATCATGCTCGTTTCGGTCACGGAGCGGACACGGGAAATAGGGCTTCGGAAATCGCTTGGGGCGACGAATGGAGACGTTCTGAGGCAGTTTCTCCTCGAAGCGCTTGCGCTTACGGGAGTCGGCGGAATCGTGGGAGCGCTTTTTGGCGGGGCATTGTCGCTGGGACTCGTATATGCCGCGCGCACGTTCGCTGAACTTGATTTTCCATACATGATTTCCGTGAAGGGGATGGTGCTCGGTCTTGTCGTCGCAGTCTCGATAGGAATCGTATTCGGCATCTTTCCCGCACGGAAAGCCGCCAAGAAAAGTCCCATCGAAGCGATACGGTACGAATAACAGATGAAAAGATCCATGGTACATCCATACGACATATTCAAAAGCGCTGTCATGTCTCTCACGGCGAACAGGGGGAGATCGGCGCTTACCATACTGGGGGTCATCATAGGGATCGTCTCGATTATGATCGTGATGTCGGTCGGAGGGAGCGCGGAGGGGCTTATAAAAAAAGAGATTCAGTCGTTCGGAGCGGAGAATGTTTTCATAAATCCCGGGAAGCCGTCCGACGGATTGCTCAGTTTCCAGGGACAGTCATCGGCGATCCTCCTGAAAACACTTGTTGAAAAAGACGTCGAAGACATCAAAAGAAAATCGAATGTTCCCGATGCGGTGCGTGTCAATCCGTCGGTGACCGGATCGTTCACGCTTTCCTACGAATCGGAAACGATAACATCGGCGACCATTGGGACGGGTGCGGCGGGATTTTCCATATACAACCTTTCGGCGGCGAAGGGGAGGGTTTTTACCGACGAAGAAGTTGAGGGAAAAGCGGCGGTTGTCGTGCTCGGAAAGAATATCGTGAAGGAATTATTCGGTTCGGAGGAGGCGAATCCCGTGGGAGAACGGATCAAGATAAAGAATAAAAGTTTCAGGGTGATCGGAGTGTTTTCATATATCGGGAGCGCGATGTTCGGTATCGACGATATGGCGATGATTCCGTATACGACCGCGCAGGAATATCTTCTCGGGATCCGTCATTTCCACGAGATTGCGGTTCAGGCGCAGTCCGCGGAAGCGGTTCCTCGGATGGTTACGGACATAAAAAGGACGATTCGGGACAATCACGACATAGAGATCGGCGACGAAGATGATTTTATCGTAAGCACGCAAGAAGATATGATAGATATGATTAACAGCGTTTTGGGGGCGGTGACGGTCTTCCTCGCATTTGTCGCGGCAATATCCCTTCTTGTGGGAGGAGTTGGCGTTATGAACATTATGTTTGTTTCGGTCACGGAGCGAACGAGGGAGATAGGGCTTCGGAAATCGCTTGGGGCGACGAACGGGGATATTCTGAAGCAGTTTCTCATTGAATCGGTTCTGCTTACGGGCGGAGGGGGCGTCATCGGAGTTCTCGGAGGGACGATCCTCACGTATCTTGTCACTGTAATCGCATCTTTCGCACTCGGAACGGAATTTCCCTTCGTCTTTTCGGTCGGAGGGATGATTCTCGGCCTCGCGGTATCGGGAATCATCGGTTTGTTCTTCGGCATCTTCCCCGCGTATCAAGCGTCGAAAAAGAGTCCTATTGAGGCGCTTAGATGTGAATAATCGTCGGCGCTTCCCTGTAAAACCATGAAAATCAACAGATTTTTCGGGAATTTCGATCTCTCCGAAAAAAGCGATCTGGTGGTCATTACGGATCCGGAGATTATCAATCAATTGAAAAATGTCTTGAGGATGCGTCCGGGGGATGTGCTGGCGCTTTGCGACGGAAAGGGCGGCGAAGCGGAAGGCGCCATAGACGCTCTCTCAAAAGACCGTGCGGAGATACGCTTATTAAAGACCGGAAGAAACGAAAACGAACCCAAGAGACGCGTCACGCTGTGCCTAAGCGTGTTAAAACGCGAAAATTTTGAGATTGCCACGCAGAAAGCCGTCGAGGCGGGGGTTTTCCGCATCGTTCCGATCCGTACCGATCGGACGATCAAAAAAAACTTGAACGGAACGCGTCTCGGGAAGATTTTGAAAGAAGCCGCGGAGCAATCCGGACGGGGAATTGTTCCGGAACTCTGGGAAGAGACGGACTTCCGTGACGCCCTGGAGAAAATGAGAAGGGAAAACTGTTCACTTGTTGTCTGCGATGCGGCGGGAAAGGCTTTCCGTGCGAATGAAGCGGGAGAAGGGTCGATGTGCGTTTTTGTCGGTCCGGAGGGCGGATGGACGAAGGAGGAACTGGATCTCGCGGCGGAATGCGGAGCGGCCGTCGTGTCGCTCGGGAAACTCACGCTCCGCGCCGAAACGGCGGCAATCGTCGCCTCGTACCTTTCCGTAAACGGGCTTTTCAAATGAAGAAAAATCAGGAGGTTGAAATACGGGCGAAAAAAATATTGGGGAAACTTAAAAAAATCGTTCCGGAAGCGGGAATGATCCTGAAATACGGAAACAACTGGGAACTTCTTGTTGCGGTGATGCTTTCGGCGCAATGTACCGATAAAAAAGTGAATGAGGTGACGGAAGAGCTTTTTAAAAAATATCGGACGCTCGACGATTATGTTTGCGCCGCACAGAGTGAGTTCGAGAAAGACATATTTCAGACGGGGTTTTACAAGAACAAAACGAAAAACATTCTCGGGGCGGCAAAATATCTGAAAGAGAAACACCGCGGGAAACTTCCCCGCACGATGGAAGAGATGATCCGCATCCCCGGCGTGGGGAGAAAAACGGCGAACGTGGTGCTCGGGAACGCATTTGGCGTTACCGAGGGAATCGCCGTTGATACGCACGTTTTCAGGCTTGCGCGTGTGCTCGGATTGAGCAATGGAAAAACTCCCGAAGCGGTGGAGCGCGATCTCATGAGACTCTTTCCGAAAAAAGACTGGTTTCCTCTCACGTATTACCTCATCGAGTACGGACGGAAGTTTTGTCCCGCGCGCAAACACGATCATCAAAACTGTCCTCTCGCGGATATTGTATGATTCTTTGCGTTCCGCGCGTTTTCCGTGTCGGTCGCATGGATTTTATATTTACCCTCCGCCGGTTTTGTGTCATTATTGGAGTGCGCCCGGGTGTCGGAACTGGTAGACGATCACGACTCAAAATCGTGTGGCCGTAAGGCCGTGTGGGTTCAAGTCCCACCCCGGGCACCGCATATGAGTGCACGCACTATCGCAATATTCAACCAGAAAGGAGGCGTTGGAAAAACGACTACCGCAATGAACCTGAGCGGGTACTGCGCCATGCTCGGAAAACCGACTCTTCTCATCGATTTTGACTCTCAATTCAATGCGACCGTAGGGCTCGGAGTGCGTCACGGACGCGATGAGACGATATATCATGCGCTTCTCGGGGACAAACAACCCCACGACGTGGTGCGGAGGACTTATCTTGCGGGTCTCGACATCGTTCCCGCATCTTCCGATCTTGCCGGAGCGCTTATCGAAATGGTGGAAGTTTCGGAAAGGGAATACCTTCTCCGCGATTTCGTCGAGTCGGTCCGCGATCAATACGAATACATATTCATCGATCTTGGCCCGAGCCTCAATCTTCTCACGATAAACGGGCTTCTTGCGGCCGACGAGGTGATTATTCCGGTTCAGTGCGAATACTACAGCCTCGAGGGAATTGCACAGGTTCTTGAAACGCTTGATCTTATCCGCGAAAACCTGAAACACCCGATTAAAATCGCCGGAGCGCTTCTCACGATGTATGACAAGCGCGAAAAGCTTTCCCGCGAAATCGCCAGGGAAATCAGGAGAAGATTTCCGTATCACGTCTACGACATCGAGATTCCCCGGTCTGTCGCGCTCGCCGAAGCGCCGAGTTTCCAGAAACCGATCATGCTTTACGCTCCGCAGAGTTCGGGCGCGCTTGCGTACGAAGAGCTGGCAAAGGAGCTTATCGGGGAAACGACTCCCGATCCGCGCATATCGTCGTTTTATAAGCGCGCATATCCGGAGGAACTCGAATTCGACGCGAAGAAGGTCTCGGAAGGGGAGGGATTCCCGACAGAAGTGGAAGAAGATCTTGTTTTTCCGGAACCCGAAATCGAAATTCCTCCGCCGATGATGCTTGTGATACACGAACACGAAGAGGAAGGTGAGACGGAGAATACTTTCCCCGCGCGTTTCTGATCCGAAGCGCCGGCATGTGGACTTGCTCCGCCGTTTTTCCTCTTGTATCATTGGAAATGGTTCTTGGCGGCGGGAAAGGGAAGAATGCGTACGGCGTGCACGGCCGGCACAATGCGCGCATTTTGAACTTGAACGTCGTAAAGGCCCGTGTACACGAAAACCAAGACAGAGGAGCGTTTGCGTCGCTTTGGGGCATTACATACGTTTTGTCGTTCCGAGTTGCTCTTTATAGTAACTCACACACAACTAATAAACACTCGGAATTTGTAACGAAACATTTGCCGCAAAAATACGCGAACAAAGCCTCTGTTTTTGGTTTTTTGGGAAAGAGGATATTATAATGTATTCATATGGCGCTCGGAAAAGGACTTCAATCACTCATACCGCCGAAGGGCGAATCTCCTGAACGGGACAACGCGGACCGCAACTCCGTGGCGCCCCGGAACTCTTTCATTCCGGATGAGCGCAAGACGGTTGTCCGTCCGCGGGAACACCGCGATTTTTCCGAAAAAGAATCTTCCCAGAAGCAGGAGGCGATCTTTCATATCGAAGTCGAAAAGATACGGCCGAATCCTTATCAGCCGCGCAGGGAATTTCGCGAGGAGGAGCTTATGGAGCTGGCGCAGTCGATTAAGGAGTTTGGCGTCATACAGCCGCTCGTCGTTTCAAAAATCACCAGGGAGACCGAATCGGGAGCGGATGTCGAATATCAGCTTATCGCCGGCGAACGGCGCCTGAAAGCCGCGAAGATGGTGGGGTTGGAAAGGATTCCCGCAATCGTCAGAAGAATCGATGCGGGGAAGACGAAATTGGAGATTGCTCTCATAGAGAACATCCAACGGAGCGATTTAAACGCGCTTGAATCGGCTCGCGCGTATGCGAGGCTTCAGGACGAATTCGGGCTTACCCAACGGGAAGTTGCGGCGCGCGTCGGAAAGAGCAGGGAATCGATCGCGAACACGCTTCGTCTTTTGAATCTCCCCGAAGAAATACAAAACGCGCTTCTCGGAAACAAAATAAACGAATCGCAGGCGAGAACCCTGCTTTCCATATCGAATCAGGCGGAACAGATGAGGGCTTTTCGGAATCTTGTCTCGGAAAAATTGAGCGTCCGTGAACTCAGACAGAAGACTGATTCCGCGGGAGAAACCGATCCCGAACAGCGTTTTTGGGAGCGGAAACTTGAAGAGAAATACCAGACGCCGATAAGAATAAAGAAAAAAGGGGGGAGGGGGAAGATACTCATTCCGTTCTATTCAAACGAAGAAATGAATGCGCTTGTGGAACGGCTTCTCGGAGAGAGCGATTTTTGAGCTACCGGACGTATTTATGGCTCACCTCCTTCGTCCCGGGGAGTGATTTTATGCGCACGAGTATTTTCTGGATTTTTTCTTTTGAAAGATGGGGACATCTGACGTTCACGACCGAAAAAGCGAAGCGGGGATCTGTCTGGCTGTTCAGGAACGTAATGTTTGTTTTCAGATCGGCGAATATTCCGGTGACTTCTTTCAGATATCCGGGGCGATCCTCGTTTATTATTTTAAATTCTATGTATTGGGGAAGGACCGCTTTCCGGAGTTTTTTGTCTTTTTTTCTCAGCGAGCTTCTCACGTATTTCCTCGCCGTCGGACTTTTGAGGAACCGGAGCCAGTCTTCCGAAGGTCTTTTTCCTTTCTGTGTGAGTATCTCGACGACATCTCCCGAATGAAGTTCGTATTCGATGGGAACTATTTTTCCGTTCACCCTTGCGCCAACGCACTGGTCTCCGATTTCGCTGTGGATATGGTAAGCGAAATCAACGGGCGTTGATTCGGCGGGAAGGTCAATAACATCGTTTTTCGGGGTGACGACGAATATCCGTTCTTTGAAGAAATCTATTTTAAGCGAATCAAGAAAATCTTCCTGGTTCGAAAAGCTTTTCTGCCAGTTGCGGAGCTGTTCCACCCACATAAGCTCCTTTTTGTTTTTGACTCCGCGCCATCCTTCCGTTTTTTTCTCGGTATTTTTCTTCAGTTGTTCGTATGCCCAGTGCGCGGCGATTCCGAACTCCGCCTCTTCGTGCATTTCTTTCGTGCGTATTTGCACCTCGGTGATTTTTGAATTTTCCGCGGAAACGGTCGTGTGGAGACTCCGGTATCCGTTCGGCTTCGGAACCGAAATGTAATCCTTAAATCTCCCCTGGAGGGGAGGCCAGTATTTGTGGATCATGCCGAGTGTCGCATAGCACTCTTCGACCGTGTTCACGATGATCCTCAGCGCGACAAGATCGTATATA
>DYGP01000015.1:0-504 GCA_020724685.1 Candidatus Paceibacter sp. | reverse complement strand
TGCCCGGGAATCAACCGAAATGGGGGTGATGTTCGCTTCGCGGAGCATTTTCAACACCTTCGGTTTCAGTCCGTCGATGTATTCGACGCGCTCTTCGTAGGGTTCGCGGACGTTTTCCATGAGCCATGCGTATTCGTCGGGGTAAAGATGGGGGAAAGCGAGATCTTCGAGTTCACCGCTCAATTTCTGCATTCCGAGGCGGTATGCGATGGGAGCGTATATTTCTATCGTTTCCCATGCGATCTCCCTGCGCTTGTCGGGTTTTTTGTATTGAAGCGTCTGCATGTTGTGGAACCGGTCGGCAAGTTTCACGAGTATGACCCTCAGATCTTTGCTGAACGAGAGGATGAGTTTTCGCACGTTTTCGGCGTCGGGATTCTCTCCGTACTGGAAATGCTTGAGCTTTGTCACGCCGTCGACGATGTGCGCCACTTCTTCCCCGAATTCCTTCTCGATGTCACGGAGCGTATACACGCTGTCTTCGGCGACGTCATGCAGAAATGC
>DYGP01000014.1 GCA_020724685.1 Candidatus Paceibacter sp. | reverse complement strand
CGGACCAAGCCCAATTTCCTTCCCTGAGTGATCTTTGAACTGGTACATGATTTTCTCCATTTTTTCCCATCGCCCGGTTACGTCCCAAAGCGTTCTCGGATGGATTGCAGGCATGATCATCTCGGCCGCGCCGAGTCCGTTCATTTCTTCGCGGATGATTTTCATAACCTTGTCGCGCACGCGAAACCCGAGCGGAAGAAACGCATACACGCCGGACATTATTTTCTCCACAAAACCGCCCCGAATCAGAAGTTGGGCGTTTACCGAAACTTCGTCTTTCGGAGGATTTTTCCTTGTTTTTATGAATAGCTGCGATTGTCTCATGGAAAACACATCTGTATCCTACCAGACGAAAAATCCTTTTACAATCGCCCCCGGATCGGAATTCAGAAAAACCTTCCGATATCCTGAAACGTCACGAATATCATCAGCGCGACAAGAAAAATGAATCCTCCCGCGTTTACGATGGTTTGGAGACGCTTCGGCGCAGGAACGCGGAAAATCGCTTCATATAGGAGAAAAAGTATCCTCCCTCCGTCAAGCGCGGGAATCGGAATGAGATTGAATACGGCGAGTTGGAGCGAAATAAGGGCGAGGAGCTGGATAAAAAAGACAAATCCGAGATCGCTTGCCTGTCGCGCAATCACGACGATTCCCACGGGGCCGGCGACGTTCTTTATCGTTTCGGGAGAAGAGAATATTCCCGAAACAAGATCGTAAAACAATCTGACAATGAGACCGAGAAAAGACGCTGTCTCTTTAGCTCCTTCCGCAAGCGCCGAAAAGAAACCTTGTTTCGGGACCCCCGTCATCGATATTGCCACCCCAAGCGATCCTTGTCCTTCCGGCGGATTTGTTCTTCCGTTCGTCACAACGGTCATAACGTCGCCCCCGCGCAGGATTTCAAGGGTTATTTCGCTTTCTCCGGAAGCCGCAACGAAATTCTTGAACTCGTCGGGGGTAATGGGATCGGAAAGGAAATCTTCTCCCGACGAAACGGAAAGTATCACGTCCCCGGCCGCAAGCCCGCTCTCAAATGCGGGAGATCCCGAAGCGACGTCTCCGATCGCGAGATGAGTCGGCATTCCCGACATGAACACAACCGAGAGAAGCGCCCACCCCGCGACAATATTCATAAGAACGCCTCCCGAAAGAATAAGCACCCTTTTGAGAATCGAGACATCTGAGAAACCGAGCGAAGAGGGGTTTTTTTTCTCTTTTTCATCCGACTCTTCTCCATCCTCTCCCGCTATTTTCACAAATCCGCCAAACGGCAAAATATTCACCGAATATAAAGTTTCTCCCATCTTTCTTCCGAAAAGACGGGGAGGAAATCCGATGCCGAATTCATCGACACGCACGCCAAAAAGTTTTGCGGAAAGAAAATGTCCCGCTTCATGGGCGAAAATAAGCAGCGAAAGCGCAGCGATGATGAGAACGGTTTCCATGTCTCCTTATTCCCGTATTTCCTTTACTTTTGTCTCGCAAATGCCTTCGATCGCCTCATTCGCTGCATCAATAATCTTCTGTATCCGCTCTCTTCCCCGGAAACGGTCATCCTCCCCTATTTCGTTCTCATCAAGCATCCTTTCTGTCTCTTTATTCGCCTCATCCCGCGCATGTCTGATTTGTATGCGATATTGCTCCAGGATTTTCTTGACGTGTTTCACGAGCTCTTCCCGACGCTCCTCGCTCAACTCGGGGAGGAACACCCGAATAACGGTTCCTTCTACGCTTGCAGAGAATCCGAGCGACGCGGAATCGATCGCCTTGGCAACCGCGGTCACCGCCGCTTTGTCCCACACCTGGATGTGTATTTCTCTCGGAGGAACGATTCCGACGGAACCGAGATGCTTCAGGGGGGTCATCTGGTCGTAATACGAGACTTTTATGTCTTCAACGATGCCTGTGGTGGGACGATTGGTGCGAACAGCAGACATCTCCTTCTTAAAAGATTCTTCGATTAATTTTATTTGTTTTTCCAGGCGGTCAAAAAGTTCGTTCATGTTTCTGTATTATATACGATACCGATTTTTTTTGCAGAGGGGCGTTCAAATTGTACCTTTCCCAAAGCGCTTTTTTTCGGAGAAGCTCCGCGATGAGGGGGGCGTTTTTTAAAATCCCCTTCCTTCTCAGAGAGAGAATTTCCCGTTCAAGACTCTCCCCGAAATCATCCCCTTTTTTCTCCTCTTCTTCGGGAGGAAAAAGCGAGGAAAGCGCTCTCCCAACGCTTCCGAAAGAATCCTTCGCCACCTTCTCGCCTCTCGCGGTTTCCACTCCATATTCCGATCGCAAGACTCGGACGAGCTCCGCGGATGACATTCTCGGAAAATAGATCCTTGTGAGACGGGACAGGAGGGGGCGGAAAAAGATTTCTTCGCGGGAAGCGACAAAAATCACGAGACCGGACGGCGGGGGCTCTTCAACCACCTTGAGCAAGGATGCCTGAGCTTCTTCCGTAAGCGTTTCGGAGTCATCCACGATCACCGTTCTTCGCGGAGAACGGAACGGGCGCTGAAAAAGAAAGGTTTTTATCTCCCGGGCCTTATCGACGGAAAAAACGTTCTTCTCGTCCGGAGAAAAAATCCGGGCATCAAGAAGAGGCGCCTCGGGAACGCCAAAAGAGCCGTTCTCGAGAAAATTCGCAAATGAATGGGCAAACGTTCTTTTTCCGATTCCCGAATCTCCGAAAAAAAGGTACGCGTGCCCGAGGGCGCCCGAAAGGGCGGCTTCCCTGAAATCGTTCTCTTTTTTCTCGTACCCGAAAAGCATCGGTTATCTCCTGTTGAGAAGCGTTTTTTTGTATATCTCCAGATGGTTCAATATCGTTGCGGTGCCCTTTGCAACGCACAGAATGGGATCTTCCGCAATGTACGCCGAAACTCCAAGGGAACGTTTGAAAAATTCGTCGAAATCCCTCAATTGGGAACTTCCTCCGGACATGATCACCCCCTTCTCCATGATGTCCGCGGCAAGTTCGGGAGGGGTTACGTTGAACACCGACTGGACCGAATTCACGATATCGACAAGGTGGGAATTTATCGCTTCTGCGACCTCGTTCGAATTGATGATGAGGTCCTTCGGGAGACCGGACGAGAGGTCTCTTCCGCGGATCTTCATCTCCGTTTTATTCTTGTTCGGGATTGCCGTCCCAATCGTTATTTTTATGTTCTCCGCGGTCCCTTCCCCGATCGCAAGCCCGTATTTCTTCTTTATATATTCCATGATCGAGTGGTCAAATCTGTTCCCCGCGACGCGGAGACTCGACCATGCGACGATACCTCCGAGCGATATAACAGCAACCTCAGTCGTCCCGCCGCCGATGTTTACAATCATGTTTCCTTCCGATGAGTTGATGGGTATCCCCGCGCCAAGCGATGCAAGCAAGGGCTCCTTCACGAGATAAACCTCCCTCGCTCCCGCTTCTTTCGCCGCATTCATGACGGCGCGATATTCCGTGGACGTTATCCCGGCAGGCACCGAAATAACAACCTCGGGACGGAACATGTTGAAACCGCCGATGCTTTTTGAGATGAAATAATTGAGCATCGCCTCCGTAATGTAATACTCCGCAATCACTCCGTCCTTGAGCGGTTTATACGTCACGATATCGTCCGGGGTGCGTCCTACCATTTCTTTCGCTTCCGCGCCGACGGCAAGAACGGTGTTGTCCGGCTTCCGGAGCGCGACGACAGTCGGTTCGTTTATCACAATTCCCTTATCAGGAAGGAAAACGAGTGTATTCGTGGTTCCGAGATCGATTCCTATTTTTCGTACAAACATTGGTTTCTTATACACAGTTACTCTAATACAACGAAAAGGAACTTACAATAAATCCCCTCAGGGATGTAAATCCGGGACGCCGAACCTTAGCGAGCATCCAAAGTTGTGAGTTGCTCAAAAATGATATACCGTTGAAATAATCAAACATGACCCTTCGGAAAAGGAAAGTTGTATATTATGCTTTTGCGGTCGTCTTCCTTGTGTGGGGAGCATACCTTATCACATCCGCTCAGGGAATCGTTTTTGATTGGGACGCCATGCGGATTGTTAAAACAGGAGGGATATATCTCAAGTTTTCTCCCGCGGACGCAACGATATTCATCAACGGAGAACCGACGGACAAAACGGCCGGGATATTGAACCGGGGCGTCGTACTCGACAAACTTTTACCGAGAACATATCACGTTTCCGTCCGGAGAGAGGGCTACGGATCGTGGGAAAAGGATCTTCGCGTGGAGGAAGGTCTTTTTTCCGCCGCAAGCTTCATCAGGCTCTGGCCCGAAATTCCCCGCCGGGAATTTGTCGCGACATCAACCGCCGATACCGTTGTTCTGATTAAAAGCGGTTTTATCGAGCGAACGGAGAAAGACGGACTCCGATTCCTCGGAGGGGAAATCCGGGGAACAGACGTGTTTGCGTCAAGAGAGGGATCGGATTGGATAATCACGGAGGGAGAAAACGGAGTTTTGTTCTTCCTGAACGCAAAAGATCCGAGAACGTCGATTAATGTCGGTGAAATATTCGATTCGCTGAGATCGAGACAACTCGGATCTCCCGAAAAAACCCCTCTTCAGCACGCCGTAATCCATCCCTTCAGCGAAGAAAAAGTTGTTATTGCAAGCGGCGAATCGATATACGCGCTTGATTTTAAAAAGATCGAATTGGAAAAAATAACGGATGCGACCTCGTCGATATCAATGCTCGCCGAAAACGGAAATGAGGTGTTTGGAATCGACCAAACGGGAAAAATCACCGGAGCGAATCTCCTTTTGAAAAAATCGATTTCGTTCGATCTCGGACCGGTGGATCGGATCAAGAGATTCGAGGCAGCGGGATCGAATTTTTTCTTTACCGACGGAAACGATCATTTGTTTGTCTTTGAAAGGGAGTTCGGTCCCGCAAAGAAAATCGCCGAAAACGTACAATCATTCGCTCCTTCTCCGGACGGGAAGAAAATTGCGTGGGTTGATTCCGAAAAAAAGGTGTTTATATACTACGCGGAGAAAGATGACGGCGATCTTAAATTCGAAAAAGGGACGATTTCTTCTCTCGGAATCAAACCCATTGAGATAAACAAAAAAACGAATTTGTTCTGGCTTCCTTCTTTCCCTTCGTTCATTTTTCTCGAATCATCGGGAAAAATAACGGTCTCCGAAATCGATCCGCGGGGGGGAACGATAAATACGGCAACCGTTACGGAACCGCTTTCGAGCGTGTTTTTTTCCAAAGACGGAATCTACGTGATTGAGAAAGAGAGCGACGCCTTCGCCATATTCCGGATACGATTTTAAAACATCACGTGATCGGCAGTCCCGACGAAACGTCGCGATCCGGAGCAAGGAGGGCGATGCCGCTCGAATCGCGCGTCGCGAGAAGCATTCCTTCGCTCTTATGACCCATAAGATCTCTCGGAGCAAGATTTGCAACAATAATAATGTTCCGTCCCTTAAGGGATTCCGGAGGGTAGGAATTTTTTATGCCCGCGATAATCTGCCGCGTTTCGCCCCCAAGATCAACCTGCAATTTGACAAGCTTTTCCGATTCGGGAACATCTTCGGCTTCGACGATTGTGGCGGTCCTGATGTCGATTTTTTTAAATTCATCGAATGAAATGGTTTCCATGCGCGTACTATACCATAAAAAACATCAGCGGATGAGCTTCTCCCGTTTCATTTTTTCGACGATTGATTTCACCCTGATGATTTCTGCGTTGAATTTTGCCGCAACGTCTTTCGGAAAAATCGGTTCGCCGGCGAGAAATTTCGCGAGTATAAACCCGCGAATTTCCCTATCGGACCCCCGAAACGCTTTCTGTTTTTTGTATCCCGCGCTTTTTCTGTTTGGATCTGTTTTTTTATTCAATCCCAGCCAGGATCCGTAATCCATAAGAGCGTAACACCACTCCCTCGGATTTCTCCGATCAAAAGTGTATGACACGAAACGCGCGATTTCGTCGTCTTTTATTTTCTTTCGGGAAGAGGAAAAAAAATGATGCAAGAAAACCCTTCTTATGTTCGTTTCAATAAAAGGTTCGGGAGTGTTGAATATAAACGCCATAAGAGCGCCTGACGTTCCTTTCCCTATGCCCGGAAGCTCTTCGAGAGCCTTTCTGTCGGCGGGGAGGACGCCGCGATACTTTCTCGCAACGATCTTCGCCGCATCGTGAAGCATGAGCGCTCTTCTGTTATATCCGAGCCCGCTCCAAGCGCGCAAAACCCGTTTCGGATTCGCTTTTGCAAGAGATTCGAAATCGGGAAATTCGCGGAGAAACATCTCGTATTTTGGAAGTACGCGAGCCGTCTGGGTCTGCTGAAGCATGACTTCAGAGACAAAAACCGCATACGCGCTCTTTTCAAAACGCCACGGAAAATCCCTTCTGTGTTTTCCGTAAAATTCCCATACGCGCCTCTGAAACGCCGCCCGCGCCCAGGGCGTTATCTCGATTTTCTTCATTTTCCTCGGAAAATTATTCTTGCGGCGCAGAAGGATCCTCCGTAACGGGCTTTTTCTTGTTGGTATTCACGCCGAGGATTTTGTATACAAAACAGAAACCGAACATTGATTCGAATATAAGAATCAAGCCGAGTACGAAGAAAATCACCGATATGGCGCCCGATCCGACAAAATCGTTTGCCGAGACAAAGATAAGCCCGAGACCGGCCACTCCCCTGATTATTTTATCAAGCACCCCCAAATTTCTTTCCATATTTTTTAAACCATTCGAGAAACGACCTTTTTATCAGTATATCAAAAACCCCGCTCCGATCCGCCATTCGCCATGCGGCTCAGGCAGAAAATCGGAGCGGGGCGCTTTTCGCGAAAAGCGAGAGAGCACGTGATTATTTCCTCTTTTTCGCAGTCTTCCTCTTCGCGGTTTTCTTTGCGGCCTTCTTCACGGTCTTTTTCGGGGCCTTTTTTACCGCTTTCTTCACGGTCTTCTTCACGGTCTTTTTCGTCTTACTTGTCTTTTTCTTTGCCATATTTGTTTTCTTTTTGAAAAGACGACCTTTCGCGTTCACGCTCGCGAAGCGCTCCCGCGTACATGAAAAATGAAAAACATTTTCCTTATATGTTTATTGTATCAAATTTTTTTTGTGGATAACTCAAAAAAGGTTCTTTTGTCACAGAAAACCGTAAAAAATTTTGGATACGTATCTATTTTTTCAGAAAAATACCTTCCGCTTCGCTCCGCGATATAAAATTTCTCTTCTCTATCTCCTCTTCAACGATCTTTCTCACGAGTTTCTCCATCTCCTTCTTCCCCGCATCCGCCTGTTTCATGAGCTGGGAAAGCTGATCGGGGGACATGCCTTTCATCATTTCCGAAACCGCTTTGAATTGGTCAAACATCTGATTGTTAATTACCGTTCGATGATATCGACTGAAATTATCCTCACCGGATCGACGGGAGAAGACATTTCCCCGGAGATGCTCCCCGAGACCTCCGCGGAGGCAATGGCGTCAACAACACTCATCCCCTCTTCCACGCGCCCGAAAATCACGTAATTCTTGGGGAGAGGGGTGTCTTTGTGCATGATGAAAAATTGGCTTCCGTTCGTATCCGGACCCGCATTTGCCATCGCAACCGCACCTCGGACGTATTCCCCGTCAAACGGTTCGTCGGCGAACGAATATCCCGGCCCTCCCGTACCGTTCCCCTCCGGATCTCCGCCTTGTATCATGAAATCCCTTATTACGCGATGAAATATCGTGCCGTTGTAAAATCCTTTCCTCGCAAGCGCAACGAAATTACTCACCGTGATAGGCGTCGTCTCCGCAGAAAGCGCGATAACGACGTCTCCCTTGTCCGTGTGTAACGTTGCGGCATAAGCCTTTCCCTTTTCAACGAGCGTAAATGGATATCCGCCCGTGGCTCCTGTGTTCATTGTGTTTTTTTCTTGGTTTGTTTCGACGGTTGTATCGCTACGCGACGCGCTGATCCACCAAATTCCTCCAACTACCAAAACAAGCGCGGCGCCCATGAGTATCTTTTTCATACGCATCATCATACCAAAATATCCGGACATACAAAAACCCCCGAAAAGGGGGTGTTACGAATCATAAATAAACGATTCCAATACCGAGACGGAGCGCCTGCTCATGTTCCCATGATGCGCCGACGGATTCTTCCTATCCTTCGATGAAGTAGAGTGTTTTTATGAATCCCGACTCGAATATCGGAAGATAAAAATCGTCGAGAATCTGGCTGCCTCCCTTGTACCAATCTTCCGTTTTCATGCGTTGCATGGGGCTTTCGAACGGCATCTGATTGAACACGTATTCGCCGCGTTCAGCGAGCATCTTTATGGTTTCCCCGAAAACCGCGAGGTTTTCTTCGAGGGTTCCCTTTCCTCCCGTCGTCATCGGTCCGCACACCTGAACGACGGGCTGAGGCATCCGTTTGATGATTTCAAGCGCAATTTTTGAAAGATCCCTGAAGTTTCCGGCAAGGGTAAGACCGTGAAGATCTTTTTCCGTAAAATACTTTTGCATATGCTCTCCGCGTTTTTTTGAGTTACTCGCCTGGTTATACATCGGAAAACGTCTGAAGTCAAAAAATCCCCCGTCACTGTCTGCAAAATTGTGGCGGGGGGGATTTTTTAACGTTTTCTCCACTGCTGCGGGCGGCGGGCCTTACGGCTCCCGAATTTCTTTCTTTCAACCATGCGCGGATCCCTTCTCAGATACCCAAGCGCCTTTATCTTGCTCCTGTATTCGGGGTTGTGTTTCACTATCGCGCGGGCGATACCGTGCCTGATCGCCTCCGCTTGGGAGCTCATTCCTCCCCCGGATGCCGCAACGGTCGTTTCAAACGAAATATCAAGCGCCTTGAACGGATCGCACACGGTCGCGCGGTGACGGGAGAGGGGAAGGTATTTATCAAACGAAACTCCGTTCACTTCGATGTGATACGATCCTTTTTTCGCGTTTCCGGGATACACGCGGACGCGGGCCACCGATGTCTTGCGCCTTCCGACGGCCTCAATGTATTTTGCCTTCGGTTTCGCCGCCACCTTCGGCGTTGCCGCTTTTTTCGTGATTTTCTTTTCTTTCTTTTCCATAACGTTTATTGTTCTATGATAAGCCTCCGCATCCGCTTCGCGCGGAGTTTGTTTTTGGGAAGCATAAGATTGACTGCGTGCCGCAAAACCCACGAAGGGTCTTTTTCCATGGCGTCGCTTAACTTTTTCTCTTTCAGGTGACCGAGCGGTCCGGCGTGCTTATAATATTTTTTCTGATCCATTTTTTTTCCCGTGACGGCAACCTTCGAGGCATTCTTCACCCTCACCGTATCATTGCCCGAAAGCCTCGGTTCGTACGAAACGTCCTTTTTTCCCTGAAGAATGACCGCGATATCCGACGCAAGTCTTCCGAGTTTTTTGTTTTTCGCATCAATAACGTGTTCCATAATTAAACGAATTCGATGGTTGCCATTTTCGACGCATCGTGTTTCCTCACCGACATATGCTTCACCACGCGCGTATATCCTCCTTTTCTGTCCTTATACCGGGGTGCGAGATCGTGATAGACCTTGTATGCCGCCTGCTTTGAAAGCCTGCTCATAAGAAGACGAAGAGACGCGACGTTCTGTTTTTTTCCGTGAGTCACCATGCGCTCGACAAACCGCTTTACCTCTTTCGCGCGGGTTTCGGTGGTCCTGATGCGTTCTTTCATGATGAGGTTGTTTGCGAGCAATCTCAAGAACGCTCTCCGGGGGCCCTTTTTCAATCCAAATTTTTTTCCTTTATTCAAATGGCGCATACGTCGGTTTTGCCTCAGGCGAAATCCTTATTTTTTCGATGTTTTTTTCTTCTTTTCCTCCTTTCCTTCGATCTTCGTCTCCGTTATTTCGAGTCCGAGTATTTTTTCGAAATGGTCTTTCAAAATACTTCCCGCTTTATGCATCGCTTCCGAGGGGGTTATTGAGCCGTCCGTTTCCACTTCCATTCTGAGGCGATTAAAATCGGTTCTGTCTCCCACGCGCATGTTTTCGACATCCGCGGCGACTCGCACCACGGGAGAGAATATTGCATCGAGCACGATGGTTCCCACCGAAAGCCTTTCGACGGTGTGCGTCTCCGCGGAAACGTACCCAAGTCCTTTTTCCACGATGATCTCCGCGTCAAGCTCCGCGCCTTTTTTGGTGAGCGTCGCGAGATAGAGATCGGGATTTACCACTTGCACAAAGGGCGTTGACTGGATATCCGCCGCGGTTATCTCGCCTTCGCGCTTCACTTTAAGCGTGAGTGTCTGCGGCTGGTCGGAAAGAAAATGAAACCTGACTTTCTTCAGGTTGAGCCCGAATTCGACGACGTCTTCCAGCATTCCAGGAACGGTGGAAAACTCATGGCTTACGCCTTTTATTTTCACCTGCGTGATCGCCGCTCCGGGCAGGGAAGAAAGGAGCACTCTTCGAAGCGCGTGCCCCAACGTCGTTCCGTAGCCGGTATAGAGTCCTTCTATCTCAAAAACTCCGACGTTGTCTTTTTCCGACGTTTTTTTTATCTTCACCGACTCGCTAAGGTATGTGTAATGCATATGAATATATGATTTTGAAATTTTTTATCTGGCAAAAAACTCGCCGACAAGGTTGATATCGAAGGGAAATTGCGTCTCTTGGGAGGAAAACTCTTTTACGCACGTCCCGGTTCCCGCTTCGGCGTCGGTTATCTTCAGCCAGGAGGGCGGCGTATGTTTTTTGAGATTCATGCTCAGCTCTTCAAAGACCTTTGTTTTCCTCGACTCTCCGCGAACGGAAATGACGTCCCCCACCTTCACCCAAAATGACGGAACGGTTACTTTTCTCCCGTTTACCGTGATGTGGCCGTGAGAAACGTATTGCCGGGCGACGCGGGGGGACCCCGCTATTCCCAGAAGAAAAACAACTCTGTCGAGGCGGTGCTCAAGGGCGTTCATTATGCTCTCCTTATCGTCATTCTTGAAAAGATTCGTCATCTGACGGTTTGTGAGACCGTACATAAGCTGAATGCGCTGTTTTTCCTGAAGCTGCTTCCCGAATTCGGAAGGAGCCTTTCGCCTTTTCTGCCCATGAGGACCCGGACGCGTGGGGCGGCGAACTATGGCGCACTTCGGCGAATTGCAACGCTCCGCCTTCAGAAAAAGCTTCGTTCCCAACGCCCGTTCTTTTTTTTCTTTTATACGCTTCATTTTGGTATTATATTCTTCTCACTTTCGGCGGTCGCGGACCGTTGTGCGGAATGGGAGTCATGTCCTTTATCGAAAGGATGTTGAATTTATTCGCTCCGAATGTTCGTACCGCCGAATCCCGGCCCTTTCCGACGCCGGAAACATACACGTCCACATTGAACGGCCCCGTTTTTTCGAGTTTTGCGGCGATCGCATCGGCGACTTTCGAAGCGGCGAACGGAGTTGATTTCTTCGGTCCGGAAAATCCGATTGATCCGGCCGACATCCACGCCACAACATTTCCTTTTTCGTCTGTTACGGTAATGATCGTGTTATTGTACGATGCATTTACGTATATTCTTCCTTTGTCTATTTTGCGGCGCCCCCCCTGGCTCGCCTTCTTCTCGGCCGTCGCCTCGACTTTCTCCGATTCGGCGATAAGCTCTTCCTTTGTTTTTTGTGCTACTTTTTTCTTTCCCATAGTCGCTGATTATTGGTTGTTGCATTTTGCTATCGGCGGTTTTCTTTCCA
>DYGP01000088.1 GCA_020724685.1 Candidatus Paceibacter sp. | reverse complement strand
CCGAAAAAAGCCGAGATCCACTACAACAGCTCGTGGCATGAAAAAAACGGGCTCGCGCACATACTCTCCATCGCGCAATCCGCGACCGTACAACAGATTCTGAAACGCGACGATTTCAAAAAAAGGTTGGAAAGCGATTCCGACATCTCTCTCATCGAGATGTTCTATCCCATACTCCAGGGATACGATTCCGTAGCCGTAAAAGCCGATATCGAGATCGGTGGCACCGACCAGAAATTCAATCTCCTCATGGGACGGCGCGTCCAGCGGCACTTCGGGATGGACGAACAGGACATTCTCACCGTACCGCTTCTCGAAGGAACCGACGGCGAGAAAAAGATGTCGAAGAGCGTCGGAAATTACATCGCGCTCACGGACGACCCGAAAAACATGTTCGGAAAAGTGATGGCAATCCCCGACGCACTTCTCGGAAAGTACTATGAACTCCTCACCGACGAGGCGTACGACACTTCCGATCCGTATGCGTCGAAAATCCGGCTCGCGGAAATCCTCACGGAAACATATCACGGGAAAAAAGATGCCGGAAAAGCGAAAGATTTTTTCGTGAACACATTCTCAAAGAAAGAACTTCCCGCGGACATTCCTGAACATTTTTCCAAAATGACGGATCTCACGGCAATTCAGATATCGGCGGATATTTGCACCGACATGAGCAGGGGCGAACTCCGGAGACTCATCGAACAGGGAGGGTTTTCAGTCGACGGGAAGAAAAAAACCGACCCGAACGAAAAATTCGATCTTCAGGAAGGAAGCGTCGTGAAAGTCGGAAAGAAAATTTTCCGGAAAATAAAAAAAGGATAACGAAAAACCTCCCGCCGTATCGGCGGGAGGTTTTTAGTCTATCACCACCATTTTTCCCGACTCCCCGACGTCTTCGTGTCCCGGAACATTGCAATAGAACCAGAACTCTCCCGCGGCTGGCGGAGTGAACGTGATGGCGCGAATTTCCTTCGGTCCGATCCCGACCGCAATCGCGGAGAGGGACGGATCCTTGAACATGAATACGTGAGTGCGGTTATCCCCCGACTCGATCGCGAGCGTTATCTCCTGCCCTTTTTTCACGAGAAACGACGGCGGATGGAAATTAGCGTCCTTTAAAACAAGCCTGATCGCGGTTTTCGGAATCTGAGATTCGACGAGCGGGGGAGACTGCTGGGGTGCGTCCGGAGATCCGGGCGGAACGTCGAGTCGCACAATTTTGACCGGAGGAACATACGGTTCGGGCTGATTCGGCTCCGTCACGGGCGGAGTCTGACCGCCTCCTTCTCCCCCCGCAGGAGGCTGAGAGGCTTGCCCGTTCCCGCCCGCCGCGGGAGGGTTTTCCTGTGACGAAGAAGCGTTTGTCCCTCCTTCGGGAGATCCCGGCGCAACCCCGTTTTCGGGATTTTCCCCGGAAGGCGGTTCGACGTATTCTCCGTTTTCCGGCTGTTTTCCGACCTTCCCCACTTTCTCAAGCGGAACAAGCCCGAAGACGCCAAAAAAAATGATCGCAATGGCGATGAGTCCTATAAAGAATATCGTGATGATAATGCGGGCGACGTTCTCCATGCTACTGTCATTCCATTCTACATCATTTCATCTCCGGGAGCGAAG
>DYGP01000013.1 GCA_020724685.1 Candidatus Paceibacter sp. | reverse complement strand
AAAGAAAGACAGAAAGATATTCGAGATCCCCTGTTTGTATAGGCGCAGAGAGGGCTAGTGGAAAAGATTCGGGGTTGACTTGTGTATAACGATACGATACGATTGATACTGGGTCAGCCGTCAAGAATTCAGGCGAGAACAGCAGGGCTTGCCCCTGTTGTTTTCATGTCTGCGTGCTCCCGTACGAATGCGAAAACATATGTCCGGAGAAACAAGAAAAATATTTGCAAAAAAAGTGAAGATGACGCAGGTTTGGAGCGGCGATTTTGTCGTTCCGGTGACCGTTCTCGAATGTGAAGACGGATCCGATACCGAAGGAATCGAAGAGGGAAATCTCGTGACAATCGTGGGAACGAGCAAGGGGAAAGGGTTTCAGGGCGTCGTGAAGCGACACGGATTCGGCGGAGGGCCGAAAACGCACGGACAGAAAAATCGTCTCCGCGCTCCCGGATCGATCGGGGCAACCGCTCCGCAACGCGTCATAAAAGGAAGGAAAA
The DNA here is from genome assembly GCA_020724685.1 of Candidatus Paceibacter sp. GTDB lineage: Bacteria > Patescibacteriota > Minisyncoccia > UBA6257 > GWB1-50-10 > GWA2-45-9. The sequence continues at coordinate 11,469 of DYGP01000013.1, read as the reverse complement.
TGGCGGGAAGGATGGGAAACGAAAAGACGACAATCAAAAATGTTCGTGTCGTTGCCGTAAACAAAGACGAGAAAAAAATCTCGGTGAAAGGAGCGGTTCCCGGAATGAGGGGGACGCGTATCGAAATAACGAAAAAAGCGTAATTATGAAACTCGACGTTTTCAACAAGAAAAAGGAGAAAATCGGAGTCGTTGACGTTTCCGACGCCGTGTTCGGAGCTCCGTGGCGTCCGGATGCCGTAAAGGACATCCTGGTCTCGTACGAGGCGAACGCAAGGAATCCCCACGCGCACACGAAAGACCGTTCGGAAGTGAGCGGAGGGGGGAAAAAGCCGTGGAGACAGAAGCATACCGGACGCGCCCGGCACGGATCGACGCGTTCTCCCATATGGATCGGCGGAGGAGTGACATTCGGTCCGAGGAACGAAAAAGATTATTCGAAAAAGATAAACAAGAAAGCGAAGAAATCGGCGTTATACTCGATCCTTTCGAAAAAACTCGACGATCGGGAAGTTTTCGTTTTGGACGACTTTGCGTTCGGGGAGAAGACAAAAAACATCGCTTCGTTTCTCGATGATTTCTTCGGGAAAAAGGAAAAGAAATCCGTGCTTCTTGTCCGGCCGAAAGACGATGAATCGGTTGTGCGCGCGGCAAAGAACATAAACGGCGTTGAGGTGATTTCGGGGGAGTCTATCAATCCGTACGCATGCGCCCTTTATAAATACGTCGTTTTTGAAAAAACGGTTGCCGAAAAGATTTCCTAGGAGTATGAAAAAAACAGAACCGAAAAAGGAAAAAACGAAAAAGGAAATCCCGGGAAAAGCCGTGAAGAGTGTCGTTCGCCGTCCCTGGGTGAGCGAAAAAAGCCAGCGGGCGCTCGAGATGAATCAGTACGTTTTTCTCGTTGATCTGAAAGCGAACAAAAATATGGTAAAGCAGGAAATAAGCCGCCGGTACAACGTTCATGTTACCGCCGTGAACATAACGAGAATCCCCGGTGACATAAAGCGATTCGGAAGATCGATTTCAAGAAAGCAGGACGTGAAAAAAGCGATCGTTTTCCTGAAGAAAGGCGAAAAGATAGATATAGCGTAATAAAAGATGAAGAAATTCAATCCTACAACCGCATCACGCAGGCATTACACCGCCGTTGAATATAAGAATCTTCTCGGGGGAGAGAAGAAGCCGCTTAAGGCGCTTACAAAGCGCATCCAAAAGCGCGCGGGGAGGAACAGCCAGGGGAGAATAACCGTGAGACATCAGGGAGGAGGGAACAAGAGAACGTTCCGGGTCATCGATTTCAAACAGAACAAGAAAGGAATCCCCGGAACCGTAGAGTCTGTTTCTTACGATCCGTATCGTACGGCTTTCATCGCGCTTATCGTGTATAAAGACGGCGAACGCCGGTACGTTCTCGCCCCGAACGGATTGAAGGTCGGGTCGGGAATACTTTGCTCGGAAGATGCGGCGTTTGAAACGGGAAACAGGACCGTATTGCATCGGATTCCCGTGGGAACGTTCGTGCACAACGTGGAAATGTTTCCCGGGAAAGGAGGACAGTTGGCGCGATCCGCCGGATCTTCGGTTCAGATTCTCGCTCACGATGCCGGATACACCCAATTAAAGATGCCTTCGGGAGAGATAAGAAAAGTTTCGTGGGACGGATACGCTTCCATCGGCCAGGTATCGAATATCGAGCATAACCACGTTGTCATCGGAAAATCGGGCCGCGCGCGGGCGATGGGAATTCGTCCGACGGTGCGTGCATCCGTCATGAATCCGCGGGATCACAAGTACGGCGGAGGAGAAGGAAGAACGCAACGCGGAACGCGGCGCCCGAAGGATAAGTGGGGAAACATAACAGGAGGAAGAAAAACGAGAAAAAAGAAAAAGTGGTCGAACAAACTCATCGTAAAAAGGAGAAAATAATCATATGAGCAGATCGTCAAAAAAGGGACCGTACATAGATCCGAAGCTCATGAAGAAGATTTCGAACGTGAAACCGGACGGAAAATCGCCGATCAAAACATGGTCGCGCGCATCCGAAATTTCTCCGGAAATGGTCGGTCATGTGTTCCACGTGCACAACGGGAAGGATTTCATAGAGGTTCGCGTGACGGAAGACATGATCGGGCACCGTCTCGGAGAGTTTTCTCCGACGAGGAAGTTCGTACGCCACGGCGGAAAGATGCAAAAAGAACTTGAAAAGAAACAGCAGAGCTAGTATCACAAAAAAAGGAGTTATGAAAAAGAAAGAAAACATCATTACTGCGGAACTGCGTTATCTGCGCCAAGCGCCCCGAAAGGTGCGTCTTCAGGCAGACGTGATACGCGGAATGTCGGTCATGGATGCGCAGGCGCAGCTCATGCTTTCTCCGCGCCGATCGAGCGATCCGATCCTGAAACTTCTGAAATCGGCGATTGCAAACGCGAAATACGCGAAACTCGATCCGCAGACTCTTTTTGTGAAGGAAATAATGGTCAATCAGGGCCCGAAACAGAAACGATGGACCCCGAGGGCGAGAGGATCATGGAGTTCGATAATAAAATGGACGAGCCACGTGGTGCTTGTATTGGGAGTTTCCGAAAACCCGAACAGGAGCGACCTCGTTATTTATGAAAAACCGAAGAAAAAAATAAAGGACGAAAAGAAAAAGGCGAACGAAAGCAAAGATCGCGAAAAGCCGAGCAAAAAGGAATCGGGCAAGGAAAAGCAGGAATCCGGAAAAAAGCACGGAAGCGAATCCGGCGCCTTGAAGAGAGTCTTTCGAAGAAAGGCGATATAATAAAATTTTATGGCACAAAAAGTAAAACCGAACGCGCTTCGAATAGGAATCACGCTTCCATGGAACAGCAGGTGGTTCTTTAAGAAGTCGCTGAAATTCTATATTGAAGAAGATCACCTCATCAGGGGGATCGTCCGCAAGAAGATACTTGCGGCGGGAATCGCATCAATCGACATTGAGCGGTTGAGCGACGTGATAAAGGTGATTGCAAAGGTGAGCCGTCCCGGTCTCGTCATCGGAAGAGGCGGAAAGGGGATTGAGGAGCTCAAGGACGCCATTACGGGCGCGGTGAAAAAGTTGAGGGCGAAAAACAAAAAGCCCGCGCAGTTCACGCTGAATATAAGCATAGAGGAATTGAAGAGAACGGAAATTTCGGCTCCTGTCGTTGCGCAGCAGGTTGCGTTCGATCTTGAAAAGAGATTCCCGTACCGAAGCGTTTTGAAGCGCCATCTTGAATTGCTCAAACAGAACAGGGAGGTGCTCGGGGCGAAGATAAAAGTTTCCGGAAGGCTGAACGGGGCGGAAATATCGAGGAGCGACTGGCTCATATTCGGGAGAATGCCCCTTCAGAATCTCAGAGCGAACATAGATTACGGCGAAGCGACCGCGTTCAATACGTACGGCACGGTCGGCGTGAAAGTGTGGGTGTACAAGGGCGAGATTTTCTCCGAAAAGCCGCGCGAATCGATAATGAACAACTGACGTTCCCGGAAAAAGACATTCGACATCAGTCATAGTTTCAGAAACCAGAAATCATTAGTATGCTTCAACCAAAGAAACAAAAACACAGAAAGATGCAGAAAGGACGTTCCCGCGGCCGCTTGACCGAGACGCGCGGGCTTACGGTGAGTTACGGAGATTACGGAATTCAGGCCCTTTCGCCGTCATGGGTGACTTCCCGCCAAATCGAGGCGGCGAGAAAAACCATCGCGCACGCCATGAAACGCGAAGGAAAGGTCTGGATAAGGATTTTTCCCGACAAGCCCGTTACGAAGCTCCCTCCCGAAGTTACGCTCGGAGGAGGGAAGGGAAACGTCGAATACTACGTATTTCCTGTGAAACCGGGGCGCGTGCTTTTTGAGGTGGGTGGAGTGAGCGAGAAGATTGCGCGAGAAGCGCTCAGGCTCGCAGGACACAAACTTCCCGTCAAAACAAAGGTGATAGAGAAGCAATAAAGATCTATGAAACGGAAGGAATTACAAGAACACAAAACAAAGCCGCTTGCGGAGCTTAAGAAAGAGCTTGCGGAGTTGCATGAAAAAATGATTTCATTGAGACTCGACGTTTCGACGGGGAAGGTGAAGAATTTGAAAGAATTCAGGAACGTGAAGAAAAGCATAGCCCAGCTCGAAACGATAGTCGGCTTTGGGGAAAAAGAAGGGAAAAACGCATCATAACCATGGATACGAAAAAAGATCTGAAAAAAAGAATACTGGAGGGCGTCGTGGTTTCCGACGCGATGACGAAAACGCGCGTTGTCGCCGTTACCAGACTCAAGAAGCATCCGCGATATCATAAGTATTATAAGGTGACGAAAAGATATAAAGCCCACGACGAAAAGGGAGAGTTTTCGGTCGGCGCGGCGGTAAGGATCCAGGAGGGAAGACCGATGTCGAAAGAAAAAAGATGGACGATAATTTCAAAGGCGTAATATGATACAGGAACGTTCAATATTAAAGGTGGCCGATAATTCCGGGGCGAAATTCGTCCGCTGTTTTCGCATCCTTGGAGGGACAAAGCGGAGATATGCCCGGGTCGGAGACGTGATCGTGGCGTCGGTGCAGTCCGCCGAGCCGAGAAAATCGGTGAAAAAGAAGGACGTGGTCAGAGCGCTCGTGGTCAGACAGCGAAATCCGATCAGAAGAAAGGACGGATCCTACGTCAGGTTTGATGACAACGCGGTTGTTATCGTCGACAAAAAAGAGCCGCGGGCAACGAGAATTTTCGGTCCCGTCCCGAGAGAAATAAAAGAAAAAGGATACGACACAATCGCGTCGCTCGCCCAAGAATTGGTGTAATCACTATGAAAAAAGGAGATATCGTAAAAATTATCACCGGAAAGGACAGCGGAAAGACCGGAAAGGTGATCAAAATCGACGGAAAAACGGGGAAAGTCACGGTTGAGGGGGTGAATATGTACAAGAAACACTCCCGCCCGAAAAGAGAGGGAGAAAAAGGCGAAGTGGTGACCATCACCCGTCCTTTCGACGCGTCGAATGCGCTTCCCGTATGCGGATCATGCAATAAGGCGGTCCGCGAATCATACCGCAGGGAAAAAGGAGCAAAAATCCGTTACTGCAGAAAATGCGGCTCAACGTTTTAAACGAAATATGAAACAAGAAAAGTTTTTGGAAAAAATAGTGATCAACGTCGGGACGGGGAAGATTCTCCAGCGCCCCCACTTTAAGGAAAAAATACTTCCTGAGATTCTCCAGAATCTCGCGGAGATAACAGGGCAGCACGGCGCGGTCCGCCAGGCGAAAAAATCAATTTCGAATTTTAAGACGCGCACGGGAGATCCCGTCGGGATACAGGTGACGCTTCGCGGAAAACGCATGGAAAGCTTCTTCGGGAAACTGATCAACGTTGTTTTTCCCAGGGTGAAGGATTTCCGCGGAATCGATCTGAAGAGCGTTGACGCGATGGGAAACCTCAACGTCGGATTCAGGGAGCAGTACGTGTTTCCCGAGATAAACATGGATCATTCGAACGTGAACTTCGGTTTGCAGGTCACCGTCGTTCCGATAATCAAAGATCGGGACAAAGCGATTGATTTTTACAGGTCGTCTCATGTACCATTGAAAGACTGAATTATGGCGAAAACATCAGTACACGCGAGATCGCGAAAAGAACCGAAATTTTCCTCAAGAGTCGTGAGGCGCTGTTTCCGTTGCGGAAGAAAGCGGGGATACATCCGCGATTTCAACATGTGCAGGATATGTTTTCGCGAGTTGGCGAGCAAAGGCGAAATTCCGGGAGTGAAAAAAGCAAGCTGGTAACGGGTCCCTATCCCGCCCTCAAGGCGTACGAAACAGGAAACACACGGATAAAAAAAACAACAATCACAAAGAATAAAAACACGGTATGTTTATTGACGCATTGATAAAAATGAAAAACGCCCAGCAGGTCGGGAAGAAATCGATGAAGATTCCGTATACGAAGATGGATCACGCGGTTTTCGAAGAACTGAAACGATACGGATTCGTGAAGAAGGCCGAGATAAAAGGACGTCCTCCGAAAAGGATCCTCGAGGTTGTTTTCGGAAAGGAAAGAAAGATGCAGGGGCTGAAGATATTGAGCAAGCCGTCGGTTCGCCGGTATTCCGGATATGAAGATTTCAGAGCGGTGAAGGGAGGGCACGGTCTTCTCCTTGTTTCCACGTCAAAAGGAATCATGTCGGGAGTCCGAGCGCGGAAAGAAAAGGTTGGAGGCCAACTTCTTTTCGAGGTGTGGTAACGACCCGATTGAATTATTAACGAATAGATACATCATTGTCATGAGCAAAATAGGAAAAAAACCGATACAGATTCCCGACGGCGTTTCCGTTAACGTTGATGCCGGCGAGATTACCGTCAAGGGAAAAGAGGGATCGATGACGATAAAAATACTCGACGGAGTGAGCGCAAAACTCGAAGGATCCGAACTTACGTTCGATGTTCTGAGGAATTCGAAGCAGGCGCGCAGCAATTGGGGAACGGTAAGGGCGCTTGTCGCAAACGCGGTCAAGGGTCTTCAGGAGGGATTTGAGAAAACGCTTGTTTTGGAAGGGGTCGGGTTTCGCGTCATGAAGGAAGGCGATGGGCTTGCGCTCGCGCTCGGATATTCCCATCCGGTGAAATACGCCGCGATGCCCGGAATAAACTTTGAAATCGAAAAAAATTCGATTCTGAAGATCAAAGGGTGCGACAAGGCGCTTGTGGGAAAGGTTGCCGCCGAAATTCGCGCCATGAGAAAAGTCGAGCCGTACAAAGGAAAGGGATTCCGCTATAGCGATGAGATCGTGAGAAGGAAAGCGGGAAAGAAAAGCGTCGGTTCCTCATAATGGATTATGAACAAAAAAAAGAAAAACGAAACATATAAAAGGAGAAAAATCCGCACGAGAAAGAGCGTCGGAAAAGGAACCGGAGAAAGGCCGCGACTTTCCATTTTCAGGAGTAATGCGTATATTTATGCGCAGATCATAGACGATGAGAAAGGACGCACGATCGTTTCCGCGTCGTCCCGGGAATTGAAGGCGAAGGGGAAAAAGACCGACGGCGCGCGCGAAGTCGGAAAGATGCTTGCGGAAAGGGCCGCGAAAGCGGGTGTTGCGCAAGTTTTGTTTGATAGGGGAGGATATCGTTACCATGGACGCGTGAAAGCGCTTGCGGAAGGCGCCCGTGAGGGAAAATTAGTGTTCTAATTCATTATGCCAATGAGACCAATGCACAGACAAAAAGTAAAGAGCGAATTCGACGAAAAAGTTCTCGAAATCAGGAGAGTCACCCGCGTCGTTGCGGGGGGAAAGCGTTTTAGTTTCCGGGCGACGGTTGTTGCCGGAGACAGAAAAGGACGCGTCGGAATCGGAATCGCAAAGGGTCTTGATGTCGCCGCCGCGGTGCAAAAAGCGCGCCGGCAGGCGGAAAAGGGAATGGTTCGGGTTGAGCTCAAAGACGGGAGGACGATACCGTATGACATCGAGGCGAAATACAGCGCGGCGCGGGTGCGTCTGAAGCCGGTGAAGGAGAATCACGGCCTCATTGCGGGAGGTTCCGTTCGCGCCGTACTCGAGCTTCTCGGGGTGAAAGATATTTCCGCAAAAGTTCTCGGAAGAACGACGAATAAACTCACTAACGCGATGGCGACGCTCGAAGCGCTGAAGAAAATAAAATCATCGCAGAAGGAAAAGCCCTCCGAAGACGAAGAGGACGAGACTGAAGAAGAATAGGAAAAAACATGAGAATTCACGAAATAAAAAAAACGAATCGGAGAAAAGCCCAGAAACGCGTCGGACGCGGCGGAAAGCGCGGAACAACTTCGGGACGGGGACAGAAAGGACAGCGCGCCCGCTCCGGACACCGGATCAGGCCCGCGGAGCGCGACATTGTCGCGAAGTTTCCGAAGCTGAGGGGAGTGAAAAACAAAAGCGTCTCCGGAAAAGCGATTGCGGTTGATATTTCGCGTATCGCGAAAACATTCGCTTCGGGCGAAGTGGTATCGAAGCAGACGTTGAAAAAACACGGGATAATAGGCGACGTTTCGGCAAAAGTGAAAATCCTCGGAAACTCCGACATAACAACAAAGCTCGAAATTGAAGGAATTCCCGTTTCCGCGTCGGCGCGGGAAAAAATAGAAAAAGCCGGAGGGAGCGTAAAGAAGTGACGAAAGTCGGCCATGAATAAAATTCTTCAAGTTTTCAAGATACCGGACCTCAGGAAAAAAATACTGATGGTCGGTCTTCTTTTGGTTGCCTTCAGGGTGCTTTCGACAATCCCGATTCCGGGAATCGATGCCGCCCGATTGAGCGAATTTTTTTCTTCAAGCCAGCTTCTCGGTTTTCTCAACCTTTTTTCCGGAGGAGGACTGAGCAATCTTTCCGTGGTGATGCTCGGAGTCGGTCCGTATATCACGGCCACCATCATTATGCAGCTTCTTACGATCGTGTTTCCGAATCTCAAGAAAGCATATTACGAGGAGGGTGCCGCGGGACGGGTCAAATTTAACAGAATATCGAGATACCTTACCGTGCCCCTCGCGATGCTTCAGGGATACGGATTTTTGAATCTTCTCGTGTCGCAGGGAGTCCTTGATCCGATACCGTTTTTCCCGATGCTGACGAACGTGATCATCGTTACCGCAGGGAGCGTTCTCTTGATGTGGATCGGCGAACTCATTTCGGAGTATAAGATAGGGAACGGAGTATCGCTTATCATCTTTGCGGGTATCGTGAGCCAGATTCCCCAACAGCTTACCGCCACCGCCGTCAGCTTCACTCCCCAAGTTCTTCCGACGTATATCGCATTCATCATATTGAGCATCATCGTCATTGCGGGGGTGGTCTTTGTAAACGAGGGGGAGCGGAAAGTTCCCGTCTCGTACGCGAAACAGGTGCGCGGGAATAAGATGTACGGAGGCGTATCCACCTATCTTCCTCTTCGCGTGAATCAGGCCGGAGTCATTCCCATCATATTCGCGATCTCTCTCCTTCTCTTTCCACAGTTTTTCGCCCAGGCGGTTTCGGTGATATCAAAAGACTTTTCCCTGAGAGTAAACGAATTTGTCACGTATTTTTTTGACAATGTCATCATCTACAGCATTCTGTATTTTGTGCTTGTCGTTGTCTTTACGTATTTTTACACCGCGATCACCTTCGATCCCGAGGAGATATCGAAGAATCTTCAGCGAAGCGGGGGGTTTGTCCCGGGCATCCGTCCCGGACCGGCAACATCGCAGACGATCGCGCGCATCGTTCATCGAATCACGTTTTTCGGAGCGATATTTTTGGGGGTGGTTGCGATTTTGCCGAACATCACCCAAATTGCGACGGGGATCCAGTCTCTCGCGCTTGGAGGAACGGGACTTCTCATTGTTGTTGCAGTCGCGCTCGAAGTGATGAAACAGGTCGAGTCGCAGCTGACCGTGCGGGAGTACGAGGGGATATAGGAAGAGAAATCAAAACCCTTAAAAACCGCGCCTGCTCACGTGCCGGCGGGGTTTTTGTTCGCTGAAAAATTGGTATAATGACTGCATGCCGAAAGCGATAATCATTTACGGACCCCCCGGGTCCGGGAAAGGGACGCAAGCAGAGCTTCTTACGAGAAAATACAGCGCGGTCCATTTTGATACGGGTCGATATATAGAAAATCTCGTACATTCTCCGGAAGCGAGAAAAAACAAGATTCTCTCGCGGGAACGGAAACTTTTCGATGCGGGCATATTGTGCACGCCGTCGTGGGTATTGAAAATAACGCGAGACGAGGCGGAACGGATCGCGAAGGCGAAGTTTCATGTCGTGTTCAGCGGATCTCCGCGGACGATGTTCGAGGCATTCGGGGACAAAAAAAACGAGGGTTTAGTGCATGCGCTGGGGCGGGTGTACGGAAAGAGGAATATAATCGTCGTTAAGCTGGATATTCCCGAAAAAGAGTCAGCGAAGAGAAACGGAGCCCGTTTCATTTGTTCAGTGTGCGGACTCCCGAGACTTTCCTCGGTGTCCGGAAATCATTGCGCGCTGTGCGCGGGCATTCTCCGAAAACGCGTACTCGACGATCCGAAAGTGATTCCGGTCCGCCTCAGGGAGTACAGGGAACGCACGTACCCGATTATCGCAAACATGAAGAAAATGGGAGTTTCGATCAAAACAATCGACGGAACGCCACTTCCGTATAAGGTTCATGAGAAGATTGTGAGAGCGATCAAGTTTTCGTAATTACGTGCTCAAAATCAAGACAAAAGAAGATATCGAAGGATTGAGGGTTTCCGGCGGGATCCTTTCGGCAACGCTCTCGAAAATCGCCTCGTTCGCCGGGGTTGGAACAAAGCTTTCCGAAATCGATCAATATGCCCGCGAGCTTCTGAAGCGGGAAAACGCACACCCTGTTTTCTTGGGATACCGTCCCGAAGGCGCGCGGAAAGCCTATCAGGCGGCGATTTGCGCCTCGGTGAACGACACGATCGTCCACGGCTTCCCCGGAAAATACACCCTTAAAGACGGCGATATCGTTTCCATCGACATAGGCGTCGATTATGCGGGATATATCACCGATTCGGCGACGACGATCGGTATCGGAAAAATCTCGAAGCAAGCGGCGGATCTCGTTGCAATCACAAAAAAATCGCTTGAAGCGGCAATCGGGGAATGTCTTCCCGGAAAGCGTCTCGGCGATATCGGAAACGCGGTGGAGTCGTGCGTCGGGAAGAGCGGATTTTCCGTTGTCGAGGGTCTCACCGGGCACGGGGTCGGATTCGAATTGCACGAGGATCCCACGGTGTATAATTACGGGAAAAAAGGGACCGGAATGAAGCTTGTCGAGGGCCTTGTGATTGCGATTGAGCCGATGGTGAGCGCGGGATCTCCCGAAATAGCGCAAATGCCGGATGAGAGTTACGTAACGCGCGACGGGAGCCTTTCCGCCCATTTTGAGCATACGGTCGCGCTTACGGAGAACGGCCCGGAGGTGCTGACGCTGTAGGGCATAAAATGAAAAGTCTGTAAGGGAAAAGGCAGAAAGAGAGAGATAAAAAAACAGACTCTTTCGTGAGTCTATTTTTTTATCTTATGAGGGTTGTGCATCGGACACGCCTTATTGCTGCACCGTTCAGGAATCGTTTTCGTTCCTTCCATCATAAGTGCGCCGCATTCGGGACACGCGTTTCCGGTCGGTTTCGATTTCATGACGAATTTGCATTCGGGGTAGTTTGAACAGCTGTAAAAAAGCCCGAACCGGCCGCGGCGTTCCACGATTTCCCCGTCTTTGTTTCCCCTTTTACACTCCGGGCAGGGGACTCCGGTCCTTTTTTTCGCCTCCTCTTCTTCGCTTGTCTTCACGTATTTACACTTCGGATAATTGGAGCAAGCGATGAATTTTCCGAATCGTCCTTCGCGCTCTATCAGCTTTCCTCCGCATTTCGGGCAGTTTTCCCCGGTTTCTTTCGGACCCTCAAGCTCCGTTCCGTCGAGTTTTCTCGCTCCCGCGCATTCGGGA
>DYGP01000087.1 GCA_020724685.1 Candidatus Paceibacter sp. | reverse complement strand
CTTCTTTGTCGGGACAGGAATAAAAATTATTGGAAATGAACCTGTTGCATGTCTAAAAAAGTAGCATTCGGTTTCCCTAAGTAAACCCGGAAAAGAACACATCAAGGATTTGCATTTTTCCGGTCTTACTTCGGGAGACACAACACGTCCTCCTAAGGACGAACAGCAAAGGTGAGACTAATTTCACCATTTTTCATCTCCCAAAAATATGAAATAATACTGTTGTTCAGTATAATCGGGGGAAAAATAATGTCAATATCGGAAAAAAAAGGGGGGGTTATAGTGATTGTCGGACCCACCGCAAGCGGAAAATCCGACCTTGCGGTCGAGATTGCGCGTTTTCTTTCGTCAAAGAGATCAAAAAATCGTTTCGGAATCGCGGGAGCCGAAGTGATATCCGCCGATCCACGACAGGTATATAAAGGGATGGATATCGGCACGGGAAAAATCACCGCGCGGGAAATGCGCGGAATTCCCCATCACATGCTCGATCTCGCGTCTCCGAAAAAGATGTTCACTGTTGCCGAGTATCAGAAAAAAGGAAGAAAAATCATCCGATCCCTTCTCTCGAGAAAAATCGTTCCGGTCGTGTGCGGAGGAACGGGATTCTATATCGACGCGCTCATATACGAAACGAAAATTCCCGACGTTCCCCCGAATCCCCCGCTCCGGAAGAGGCTTTCGGGGAGAAACGCAGGAGAACTTTTCGAAATGCTCAAAAAAGCGGATCCGGAACGCGCAAAAAGTATCGACGCGAAAAATCCCGTGCGCCTCATCCGCGCAATCGAAATCGCGGAAACGCTCGGACGGGTGCCGAAACTCGCGGAGCGGAAATCTCCGTATGACACGCTCTTCGTGGGAATACGCCCGAAGAAAAAAGAATTGGAGGAAAAAATACGCACCCGCCTGAAAAAACGGTTGCGGGGCGGAATGATACGGGAAGTCGAAAAACTCCGCACGGCGGGGATACCGTGGAAAAGACTCGACGAATTCGGTCTTGAATACCGCCACGTTTCCCGCTTTCTCAAAGGATGTCTCTCAAAAAAGGAATTGGAACGCGTACTTGAAAAAGAGATTCGAAATTATGCAAAACGACAAATGACATGGTTCGGAAAAAACAAAGAGATCGTGTGGGTGCGGAGAAAAGACGACGCGATGCGCGCCGTCCTTGAATTCTTTTCGTGAATCAGTTCTCTCCGAGATGCTTTTCGAAAAGCATCCTCAACTTTTCGGGATCCGCCTGTCCTTTTGTCTGCGCCATCGCCTGCCCGACGAGAAACTGGAGTGATGCCTGTTTTCCTTTCTTGTAGTCGGCGACCGCTTTTTCGTTTTTCCCCGCGACATCGCGAACGATGGGGAGAAGGGCGTCGTCGTCATCCATGAATTTTATTCCCTCGGACGCGATGATCGTTTCGGGATCCTCTCCCGAATCATGCATTTTAAGCATGAGATCTTTCGCCATTCTGCTTGAAAGCGTCCCGCATTGAACGAGAAAGATAAGATGCGCGAAATGTTCCGGAGAAATCTTCATCTCTTCCATTCCGGATCCTTCCGCCCTGAGAATCCCCTTCATATCGCTTGAGAGATAATTGAAAAGGAGGATAATGTTCGGCTCGCTCA
>DYGP01000012.1 GCA_020724685.1 Candidatus Paceibacter sp. | reverse complement strand
CGAATTCGATACTTCATCGCATGTATCACGCGATCCCCCCGCTTTCGGCGCCGGACGGAACGCCGACAAACGCCCTTTACGGAACGGTTCGCGCAATCATGAAAATACTTTCAGAAAACAAACCCGACTATGTCGCGGCGGCGTTTGACAGACCGGAGCCGACATTCAGAAAAGAAGAATACGAAGCGTATAAGGCTCACAGGCCTCCCGCGCACGAAGACCTTGTGTCCCAACTCGTCGAAGCGCGGGAACTGTTCCGTTCGCTCGGGATCGCGGTGTGCGAAAAAGCGGGATTCGAAGCCGACGACATCATCGGAACGATTGCCTCAAAATACGCGGACAAACTCGAAATCGTCATATTCACCGGAGACCTCGACTCTCTTCAGCTTGTCTCCGAAAAAGTCTCCGTCGAATCGTTCAAAAAGGGAGTGGGTGAGACCGTCCGATACACGCCGGATGCGGTCACGGAGCGTTTCGGCATACCCCCCGAGCGCCTCCCCGATTTCAAGGGACTCACAGGGGATCCGTCCGACAATATTCCCGGCGTACGCGGGGTAGGACCGAAAACCGCATCGGAAATCCTTTCAAAACACGAAACGCTCGAGGGGTTTTTCGAGAGCGCGGACAAAAACCCGAAATACCGGAAGATACGGGAAGAAAAAGAAATTGCGCTCCTCTCAAAAAAGCTTGCGACGATACGTCGTGACGTTCCGATCGACGCAGAACTTGAATCGCTGATCCCCGCGAGAGACGAGAAAAAATTCTCGGCGTATGCGGAAAAAATGGGGTTTTCGAGCATCATCAAGAAACGGGAGCCTCAAAGTCTCTTCGGCGAATCCTCAGGCAAGAAAAGCGCCGTACCGATACCCGATCCGAAGAGACGGAAAGACGGAACGCTTGTGGGATACAATCTAAAGGAATACATAAAAAAAACCGGGGCGCAGGGACCCTATTTCGACATACACATTGCCGCATGGCTTCTTGATCCAGACAAGAGCCCGACCTTTGACGGGATTGCCGAACGGTTCGGGACTCGCGATCAGGAAACTCTCACCAGCTCCCTCTCCGAAGCGATGAAAAGAGAGGGGGTGTTCCGGGTTTTCTCCGAAATAGAAATGCCGGTTCTTCCCGTTCTCGCGGAAATGGAACGAAAAGGCATTCTCATGGACGAGGCCGCTCTCCTGGCGCTCAAGGAAGACCTTGAAAAAGAACGCGAGCGCGCGGAACGGGACATATTTTCCAAGGCGGGAGAGCGATTCAACATTCTCTCCCCGTCCCAAGTCTCCGGTATCCTTTTCGAAAAAATAGGGATTAAAACGAAAAAAAGAAAGCGCACCAAAACAGGCATGCAGTCGACATCTGAAGGGGCGCTCTCGGGACTGAAGAGGGACTACCCGATCGTGTCCCTGATACTTAAATACAGGGAATATTCGAAAATAATATCGACGTACGTGGACCCCCTCATTGAACGCGCGAGATTGGACAAGGGGGTGATTCACACCTCGTTTCTCCAATTCGGCACGGCGACGGGCCGTTTTTCCTCGGAAAAACCTAATCTGCAAAACATACCGCAAAATTCCGAGTGGGCAACCCCTCTCCGGAACTGTTTTATCGCGCGAGAGGAAAAAACGTTCGTTTCTTTCGATTATTCTCAACTCGAGATACGGATCCTCGCGCACCTGTCGCGCGACGAGAAACTCATACAGGTGTTCTCGGAAGGAAAAGACGTGCATACGGCGACCGCGGCAAACGTATTCAATGTCCGCGAAGAAGACGTTGTGCCCGCAATGCGCCGTCTCGCGAAAACCCTGAATTTCGGCGTCATTTACGGAATGGGAGCGCGCGCATTCAGCGAAGAAAGCGGGATTACGGTCGAAGAGGCAAAGAGGTTTATTGATGAATATTTTCTTGATTTCCCCGATGTTTCGTCATGGAGGAAAAAGGTGAGGGAAGAAGCGAAATCCGGCGTCGTCAGGAACGAAAATGGAAGGGTTAGGTTGTTTCCGCAGAGAATCGGGGGGGCGAAAGGCATATCCGAGTTCGAGCGCGCGGCGATAAACATGCCCATCCAAAGCCTGGAAGCGGACATACTCAAGATAGCGATGAGAACCTGCTTTGATTCTCTTGCTCTCCACGACCGGAACAAAGACGCGACAATGCTCCTCACCATACACGACGAATTGATATTCGAAATTTCCGATGCTATCCTGAACGAAACAGTCCCCCTCATAAAGAAGGTGATGGAGGAATCGACCCGCCTCTCCGTCCCGCTCATTGTCGATGTCCGTGCGGGAAAAAAGCTGGGGTCCATGGAACAATATGAACCAAACTAAACAAAAAGGGATTCGTTCGGCGACCTCCTTCCTGTTTTCGCGCGGGTTTCTTTTTCACGCAGCGTTGTTCGTTGTTCTCTGTCTTGCTCTCTGGGGAGGATACGTGATCGGGTCGGCAGTGTTCTTTCTTGTCGCCTTCTTCTCCGGAGCGGTACTTCTTTACAAATCGGGGAGGTCCGTTGTTTCGCGCTCATCATCATCCGAACATAACCTTGTTTCCTCGAAAGAGCTTGACGTCATTCTCCGCGATTTGGAAGATGGCGTCGTAATATATTCGCCGCAATTCGAGATTCTCCACATGAATCCAGCCGCAGAAAGGTTATTTTCGATATCGGGCCAAAAATACGTTGGAACAAGGATAAAACCGGAAATATCGTCAAATCCGGAACTGAAAGTCCTTACACAGACGGTGTTTCCGTCTCTTGCCTCTTCGGTGCTCCAGGTTTCCGAAGCGAACGAATGGCCGCAGATTGTTGATATTCTCATTGACGAACCGGAACTAAAGCTCCATACAACACTCAGCAGGGTCATTGACGACGCGGGACGCATTCTCCTTTTCATCAAAATCGTGCGCGACGAAACGAGAGAGCGTTCAATACTGAGAAGCAAAAACGAGTTCATAAACACCGCCGCCCACCAACTCAGAACACCGCTCACGGCAATTAATTGGGCGTTCGAAAACATAAAAACCATGTCAAAGGATTCGTCTCCCGAGATCGCATCGGTCGCCGACGAAGCGATGAAGGTCTCCGAACGCGCTCTCAAAATAACAAACGATCTTCTTGATGTCGCAAAAATGGAAGAGGGACGGTTCGGGTATAAGTTCGCACCATGCGATCTTGTGGAGTTTTCCGAAGAGGTGGTGAATACGCTCAGAGCGGTTGCTTCGCAAAAAGACGTATCCCTCTCCCTCGACCATTCCGGACTCGGGAGTTTGGAGGCTCCGAGGGTGGATCGGGAACGCCTCGGAATGGCTCTTTTCAACATTATCGACAACGCGATAAAATACACCCTTTCCAACGGAACGGTGCGGGTGAAAATCAGTCGCGACGATCAATATGCATACATTGACGTTTCAGACTCCGGGGTCGGAATTGAGCAGGAAGACCTTAAGAACCTCTTCAAAAAATTCTTCAGGGGATCGAACGTTGAACAACTCGAACCGAACGGAAACGGACTCGGTCTCTTTATAACGAAAAATATCATTGAGCGTCACGGGGGAAGAATATCGGTAACATCACAAGTGAACCGGGGTACCACGTTTCGCTTCTCCATTCCTCTTAAAAGCGAATTCGTCCCGGAATTCGAAAGAGTGGTCGCATACCAGGAAGAATTGTGACCGAAAAAAAGCCCTGAAACATGGTTATTTTGGGAATAGACCCGGGATCGAACAGGATAGGGATCGGGATTATCGAGAAGAAATCGGGACGCGCGGAAAAAAAAGACGCCTTCCTCCTCACAGACGAGAACGCTTTCAAGGACGACGAGGGGAAGCGCCTTTTGAATATGGAGGAAAAGCTTAATGCCGTGCTGAAAAAGACAAAACCGCACGCGGCGGCAATCGAAACCCTCTTCTTCTCAAAAAATAAAAAAACCGCCTTCTCGGTCGCCCAAGCGCGCGGCGTAATACTGAAAACACTTGCCGAAAGAAACATACCCGTCATCGAACTCTCTCCGAACCAGATAAAGTCGTATGTTACGGGAAACGGAAGCGCCTCGAAAAAAGAGGTTGCGAAAATGGTGGGATACTTTCTCTCGACAGACGTCAACGGATTGATCGACGATGTGACGGACGCTCTCGCTGCCGCAATCGCCGCCTCTTTCGTTTGTAAAAAATAAATCCCGCCGGCTTATTCTCGCCGGCGGGAAGATCACAGGTGATCGTTAATATTCGCTATCCTCGTCTTCTTCGTCGTCCGCAAGGGAATCGTCTTCATCCCTCGCTTCCTCCTCAAGGGATTCCTCGCTCTCATCCCATCCGTCTCCGTCATCGACAAAAATATTGTCGTCGCCTGATTTTTTCATTTTCGGATTCGATTGATGTTCGTCGCGCGACCTTTCCTTCGCCCGCAGGCGCAGAAAACATTTATCAGCTTCTCGGCCTTGGAATGCCGAAAAAACTTCACATTCCCACCGCCTCACGTCGCCAATAAATTTCAAAAATCAGTATACAGAAGACTTTTCGGGAGTCAACCCTGCGGGAGGGCGTTTTTGACCGTCTTGCGGGGTTGAATCTCAATAAACCAAAAGAGTACAATTACATAGAAACATATGGTACGGATAAAAAAGAGGAAAAAATCAAAAAACGGGATAAAACCGTTTTTTGTGTTGTGGGTTTTCGCCGGAATATGCGCCCTCTTTGTTTTTGTTTACGCGATTATTCTTCTGAAAGACCTCCCTTCCCCGGAACAGTTCGGAACGCGGAGAATAAACCAATCAACCAAAATATACGACAGAAGCGGGACAAAAATCTTATATGAGGTTCACGGCCGCGAAAAAAGGACGGTAATCCCATTTGAGAAAATACCCGAGACAGCGAAGCAGGCGACGATCGCCGCGGAAGATGTAAATTTTTACAATCAACCCGCGTTTGATTGGAAAGCGATAATACGCGCGACTCTCGTGAACCTCCGGGAAGGGAGGTTTGCGCAGGGAGGATCGACGATCACGCAGCAACTCGCAAAGAACGCCCTCCTCTCCCCGGAAAAAACAATCACCAGAAAACTCAAGGAAATCATACTCGCGATCGAACTTGAATCGAAATATTCAAAAGACGAGATTCTTTATTTTTATCTCAATCAAATACCCTACGGATCGAACGCTTACGGAATTGAGGCCGCAAGCAAGACGTATTTTGGAAAATCGGCGGAAGCATTGACGCTCCCGGAAGCGGCTGTGCTCGCAAGCATGCTCAAAGCGCCGAGTTACTATTCGCCCTGGGGCACGCACACAGAAGAACTCTTCCAGAGAAAGGACTATGTGATAGATCGCATGGCTGATGCCGGCTTCATCGAGAAAAGTGAGGGTGAGGAGATGAAAAAAAAGGAAATTGTTTTTATACCTCCATCGCTCGGATCCATCGAGGCTCCCCACTTCTCCCTTATGGTGAAAGAGTATCTCGTGAACAAATACGGCGAGGACGTTGTCATGGGGGGAGGGCTGAAAGTCATCACAACGCTCGACTGGGACATCCAGAAAAAAGCGGAAAAAACATTGTACGAGGGATCAAAAAACAACGAAAACCTTTACGGGAGCAGAAACGCGTCGCTTGTCGCCCAAGACCCGAAAACGGGACAAATTCTCGCGCTCGTCGGATCCCGGGATTATTTTGACGTCAAAAACGACGGTAATTTCAACGTCGCGGCGCAGGGACTGAGACAGCCGGGATCCGCGCTGAAACCGTTCGTTTATATGACCGCGTTCCAAAAGGGTTTTTCGCCGGAAACCGTTCTCTTTGACGTATCGACTGAGTTTGACACGCGCGGCGGGGAAAACAGCTACAGACCGGAAAATTTCGACGGGAGGACGAGGGGTCCGGTCACCTTGAAAGACGCTCTTGCCCAATCACTGAACATACCCGCCATAAAAACACTTTATCTCGCCGGACTGAACGATTCGCTCAAAAACATACACAATTTCGGCATAACGACCCTGAAAGACACGTGGAGATACGGGCTTTCTCTCGTGCTTGGGGGCGGAGAGGTGAAATTAATTGATCTTGTGAACGCCTACGGGACGCTCTCCCAGAACGGAATTAGGCACGAACAGGTTATTGTAATGAGTGTTGAGGACTCTTCAGGAAACATCCTTGAAGAATTCCGTGATTCCGCAACGAGGGTTATGGATGAACAATACACAAAACTCGTCACCGGAATCCTCTCAAAACCGGAACTTCGACAACCTATCTTCGGAAGCAGCATTATATACACAATATTCCCCGAATATGATGTTGCTCTGAAAACCGGAACATCCGAAGATCATCGGGATGCATGGACGATCGGATACACTCCGGAACTTGTCGTTGGTGTTTGGGCGGGAAACAACAATAACGATGCCCTTATACGCCAAGGGAGTAGCATTCTCGCCGCTGTCCCGATATGGAGCTCATTCATGAAAGAAGTTCTCCCAAAATTCGAAAAAACTCCGTTTGAAAAACCGGACGAAATTCCGTACACCCCGAAACCGATGTTGAATGGGGATTACGTATGGAGACCGATCCTCGGGGGGTCCGCATATCCGCAGGTGCATTCCGTGCTTTTTTACGTCGACAAAAACGACCCGCTCGGGCCGTTTCCGGAAAACCCATCGAACGACCCCCAATTCGAGAATTGGGAGTCCGCCGTTCGGAATTGGGCACAGAACAACATTTCAGGATTTTCGGGATTCAACCAATCAATCCCTTTCTCTTCTGTTTTTGAAACAGAAAAAGAAACAAAGACGGGAATCGACGATATTACGATAAGCGATTTCACTCCTCGGAACGGCTCATTTCAAAAAAGCCCCATGACGATACGCGCAAAATTGCGTTCGGAATCGGAGCTTAAAAAAGTGGAGCTTTTCATCAACTCCGCACTCGTAAACGGGTTTGGATTGTACGGAAAGGATTTCGACTACCGGTTTTACTATAACGGAAAAACACAACCCCAGAACCTCATTGAGATCAAGGTTACGAACGCGGGAGGAGTTGAGCACGCGGAAAAAATAATCGTTTATTCAAGCGATTAGTTTTTTATAGGCATCACCACGTATACCAACGAAGGGTCTTTGGGATCGTTTATTTTCACCGGTTTTTCCGGGGCATTGATGCCGACAACGATATCGGAACCGGAAAATATTTTTATTCCGTCGAGCAGATATCTCCAGTTGAACACGAGTGTTTCGGTTTTTCCCCCTTTTATTTTTGCCGGAACTTTGTACGTATTCTGGCCAACGGCGCTGTCCGAAGAAAAAAATTCGATGTGTTTCCCGCCTTCGTGAAGTACGAGCGAGATGTCGTTCAATTTTCCGGAAAACGAGCTTGTAAGTTTTATTGCATTCACGAGTTCCTGTTTCGAAGCTGAAATTTCCATATCCGCTCCGGAAGGAATGATTGCCCTATATTCAGGGAAGTTCCCGTCGATAAGTCTCGAAACAATCGAAACGGTGTCGGTATTGAACGAAATCTGCGTCGCGTCTATTTCGATAACAACATCCTTGTCTCCTTGGTTGGATATGATACGCAAAGCCTCTTCCGCAGTCCTGAGGGGAATGATCGATTTTACGTCTCCGGAGCCGGGGTCGTACTTCGCGTTACCAAGCTTCTTTTCGGCGAGCCTGAAACTGTCCGTTGCGACGAAAAATACCGATTCAGAGTCGTTTTTCACGAATACACCGCTTATTTCCGGACGTATCTCGGAATATTGGGTGGCAACGAGGACACCCTGAAGCGCCTCAACAAACTCGTTTGAATTCACCCGTATTATAGAAATGTTCTCATGCATACTGGGGATAATCGGGTACTCTTTCGAGTTGTACGCCTGCACGGAAGCCTCATAATTATCCGTTTCAATACGAACCTTATCTTCCCGCAATTCGAGCGTTATTCTCTCGGAACTCACATTTTTCACTATCGAATGGAGAATGGAGAACGGTACAGCAACCTCTCCGTTCTCGACCACTTTTCCTGAAAAAGCGTATGTGACAGCAAACTCGAGATTCGTGCTTACAGCGGTTATTTTCGATCCTTCCGCGCGAAGTAAGATATTTCTGAGAATCGGCAGGTTTGAGTTTGCTCCTCCAACACCCCTCTCGACAGACGAGAGCGCTTCCATGAAATTACTTCTAAGAACTATTATTTTCATAATTTATATATTTATAGTTGTTGTAGGGGGTGTGAATATGTTGATAAAACCAATTTTTTCTTTGTGAGTCTCATTTTTTTCTTCCGGATGTATGTGTGTAACTTTAGGGTGTTTTTTTGTGCGCGGGTACCGTTCGTCTTTTTTCTACATTTTTTCCGAAAACAATAAAGCGGTTATCCTCATGTTTTGAACACGCGCTCCTTTATCATCATTATTTTCTGACTAAGATGGTTGTTTTGGGTAATATCTCTCGATATTTTTTCACAGGCGTGGATAACGGTCGTGTGATCCCTTTTTCCCAATTTCTCGCCTATATGGGGGTAAGAAAGCTTCAGAACGTCGCGTAATATGTACATCGCGATCTGACGCGGTTCCACAATCTCTTTTTTTCTGCTTCTGTTCGTGAGATCGGCGACAGGGATCTCGAAAAAATCCGCAACCGCCTTTATCGCCTCCTGAGCAGTTATGTTTTTTGAGACGGTTTGAGTCACTT
Organism: Candidatus Paceibacter sp.; assembly: GCA_020724685.1. Classification (GTDB taxonomy): domain Bacteria; phylum Patescibacteriota; class Minisyncoccia; order UBA6257; family GWB1-50-10; genus GWA2-45-9. The sequence continues at coordinate 3,517 of DYGP01000012.1, read as the reverse complement.
CGTTTATGATTTCGTCGAGTTTTTTCGTTTCAATGGCGGTATTTTTGTATTGTGTGTAAAAAACAACCTTATTAAGGACGCCCTCAAGCTCTCTTATATTTCTCTGCACTTTTGAGGCAATGTATTCGATTGTCTTCTCATCTATTGTGATGTTTTGGTTCAAAACCTTCGTTTTGAGAATGGCGAGTCTCATTTCGTAATCAGGATACGCGATATCGACGATCATTCCTCCTTCGAATCTTGAACGAAGCCTCTCTTCGAGTGTTGGGATCGCCGACGGCGCCCGGTCCGACGAAAGTATTATTTGTTTGTTGTTCTCGTAGAGTGCATTGAAAGTGTGGAAAAACTCCTGCTCTGTGGTGGTTTTCCCCCCGATGAACTGTATGTCGTCTATGATAAGAACATCCACATCGCGATATTTTTTCTTTATATCCTCCATCCTTTTGTTCCGTATCGCCGCGACGACATCATTCAGGAATTTTTCGGACGTTACGTACAACACGCTCGCCCCTCCGCGATAAGACGAGGTTATTTCGTTCCCGGCCGCCTGGAGGAGGTGCGTTTTGCCGAGTCCGACGCCTCCGTATACGAAAAGCGGATTGTATTTTTTTCCGACGTCTTTTATCACCGCCTGTACCGCCGCATAAGCGAGATCATTTGAGGAACCGACGATAAAAGAAGAAAATGTGTATTTTGGATTCAGGTTTGTCTTCGGATCCACCTTAAGATCGAGCGGAAGACGAAACTCCTCTTCGTTTGATACTTTTCTGTTCTGTGGAAGATCTTTTTTGGGGGTGGGCGCGTTGTGGATCACGGCGTATTCGACGTTTTTCACCGAAGCATCGAATGTCCTGAGGGAGCCGAGGATTATTTTATGGTATCTGTTCCTCACCCACTCCTTCGCGAAGTTGTTCGGGAGTCCGACGAGAGCAACGCCGTCGCGGTCTCTTTTTTCCACAAGCTGGCTGTGTTTCAGCCATGTGAGAAAATTAGGTTTTGATATTTGGAGTTCTATGTCACCGAGCACCGCCCTCCATAATTCGTGTTGTTCCATGGTGTAGTGATGTGAGAATGCAACGTCCTCCCACTCATGATGATAACCCTATTTTACACCGTTTCAATATTGATTCAAAAAACATTTTGTGCTTTAATTGTTGATGAATTGTGGATAATGTCATATGTCGAGAACATATCAACCAAAAAAGAGAAAAAGAAAGAAAACCCACGGTTTTCTTGTGAGAAAAAAGACGCCGGGAGGAAGGAGTGTTCTGAAGCGGAGGCGGGCGAAGGGAAGAAAAAAACTCTCCGTGTAAGCCGGGAAAATCTTTTTTTTGTGAAAAGAGGGCGGACGACCGAACGTCCTCTTTTTGTTTTGGTGGGGAAGAACGTGTCAAAGAAAGCCTCCGAGAGGAACCTCTTGAGAAGGAGGGTAAAATCGATACTGTCGCGATTCGGAATCCAAAAAAGAGGGTTTGTTGTTGTTGTAAAACCGGACGCACGCATGGTATCATTCGAAGAGCTGAAAAACGCCCTGTGTGAGTTTTTCGGCGGAAAAACAACATGATATCGAGCATATTCAACGCATACGTGTACGAGCCGATCTTCGAGGTACTTGTTTTCATATATAACACCGTTTCCTTTCATGATCTCGGAACGGCGATAATAATACTCACCATTCTCGTGCGAATCGTCCTTTTTCCCGTCTTCTACAAGAGCGCGAAAGATCAGACGCTGATGCAGAAGATACAGCCGAAAATGAAGGAGTTGCAGGAGAAGTTCAAGAACGACAAGGAGGCTCAGGCGAAAGCGCTGATGGGTTTGTATAAGGAACACAATCTCAATCCGTTTTCCGGTTTCCTCCTTCTTCTCGTGCAACTCCCCATTTTCATTGCGCTGTTCAGGATGTTTTCGAACGCACTTTCGAACGGTTTGTTTGACAGCACCATGTTTTTGGGATTAATTGATTTGAGTGAGAAAAGCATCGTTCTTGCCGTTCTTGCCGCGGGATTGCAATATATTCAGGGGAAAATGACGTTTGCGGCGCAAGGAAGCGGAAAAGAAGGCCAGGGAAGCAACCCTGCGGCGTCGATGGGAAAGATAATGATCGTGGTTGGTCCCGTTTTGACGCTCGCCATCCTCTCTTCGCTCCCCTCAGCCCTCGGTGTTTACTGGACGGCATCGACGGTTTTCTCGGTGGGTCAGCAGTTTTATATAAACAAAAAGATAAACGGGACGCAGACGGAGAAAAAGTAATAAAAACCCCGTGTTACGTGTTTACGAATTACACACTATAACGTCTTTATGCAGGAATTATTCGAAAAAGCGAAAAAAATCATAGAAACCGGAGGATTCGCCGATGTTTCAATGAGTGTTGACGAGGAACACAGAAAAATATCGTTTCTTGTCGACGACAGAACGCTTTCTGAGAACGTCACCACGTTCCTTCCGGCGCTCGATCACATACTCGGGCTTATGTTCCGAAAAGAAAAGCAGGCGCCCTTTGTGATTGATATAAATTATTATCGGAAGGAGCGCGAGCGGCTCATTGCGGAACTTGCCCGCGCCGCCGCGAAGAAAGCGATGCTTACAAAACAGGACGTGGAACTCCCCCCGATGAACGGGTACGAACGGAGGCTTGTCCATATGGAAATCGCCGCGCACCCTGAGCTCAGAACGGAAAGCTCAGGAGAAGGAAAGAGCCGAAAAGTGGTGATAAAGAGGATTGAGGAATAAAAAACCGCCCTTGGGGCGGTTTTTTTTATTCGTATAGATGAAGGTGATTCCCTGTTCCGTACTCCGTTTGGGTTCCGCCGCAATAACTGTATTCGTTCAGCACTTGTAATCCCACCGACTGAGCTTCATTTATAAAATACTGGAGATCGGAGCACGAAAGGTTTCCTCCAACGGGAGTGATCACAACATCAACGCATCCGCCGGTTGACATATGGCAGGAGCTCGAATGTTGAACGGTCGGAGGAAACGCCTCGGTTATGATCCATATTGAGGAGTCTATTTTTTGTTCAAGATTCTTGAGTTTTGTTTGGAGAGATGTTTTTGTGAGGCATTTTGATTTGTCTCCGGAGTAATCCGCTGGGAATCTGCACGCGCACTGAGAAGAATCCCTTCCATCTCCGACAACACAAGGACTTTTCATTCTCAGCACCGTCGAATCTATCTGTTGCAACGGAAGAGCGCTTAATATGGTCGAGGAGGATATCGAAAAACCTTCACCAGAAACAGGAGGAGGGGTACTCCCGTAAGTGAAACTTCCCCAAGCAGATTTTGTTGATGACGAAAATTCCGTGCATGGTTTCAACCCATCCAAATCACTTCTTTCTATCTCTTTGTCTTCAGGATCGTAGTGTGCATACATCACACACATCGCAAAACTACCGAGATTCCACGGTTCAGGATCTCCATTCGCTCTCGCCTGCTGATTTTCCAATTTTTGTTGTGCGGTTAATCTCTGTCCTAAATCGGTGTCTTTTGGATAATACGCCCAAACCCAGCCGGTCGT
>DYGP01000086.1:1232-1664 GCA_020724685.1 Candidatus Paceibacter sp. | reverse complement strand
CCTTCGGACATGCCGTAATACTGCATCTTCATCCATGCGTGCTGTGTCCACTCGTATCGCAAATCGTTTTTCGGCGGTTTCATGCTACCTTCCGTACTTTCCCATAAGTACCGCTTCGTCGAGAATGTGTCCTTCGAGTGCCTCTAATAATTCCGTCTTTCCCGACTCTTCGGGAAGCTCGAGCGTTGTGTCAATCGCATACAATTTGAACATATAACGATGCGGTGTGCTTCCTTCGCGCGGACACGGACCTCCATAACGCCGCGATCCCCAGCTACTTTTTCCCTGTATTGATCCGTGCGGCACGGTGTCTTCCGCGATGTATTGCGTTCCAGGCTCTATATTCCAGATGACCCAATGATCCCACACTCCGCCACCCGTTGCATCCGGATCGTCAACGATAAGCGCAAGACTTTTCGTTCCCTGCGGCAC
>DYGP01000086.1:0-1221 GCA_020724685.1 Candidatus Paceibacter sp. | reverse complement strand
TATCTCGAGGAACGGATTCACATTGTCCCCGTCACAGGTGTATTTCGGGGGAATTCTCTCCCCATCCTTGAAAGCGGAACTTTTTATCACAAGATTGCCCATATGAGATAAGTATAGTGCATTACGCAATAAGTAGTAAGCATTTCCCGATACTTTATACAAAATACGCCATACGATATACTGAATCCATGTCACTCGCCATATATCGCAAATACCGCCCCCTTTCATTTTCTGATCTTCTGGGACAGGAAACAATTGTAAAAATTCTAAAAGAGTCCGCAAAACAGGACCGGATTGCGCATGCATATCTTTTTTCCGGCCCGCGAGGAACGGGAAAAACGACGACCGCGCGGCTCATCGCGAAAATTGCGAATTGCGAAAAACGGATAAGCGACGCGAAGTTCAGAGCGAAAGGAGAACCGTGCAACGAATGTTCCGCGTGCGTGTCAATCGACGAGGGACGGAACCTCGACGTTATTGAGATCGACGCGGCATCGAATCGCGGCATTGATGAAATACGCGACCTTAAGGAAAGCGTCCGCCTTTCTCCGAGTAAATATTCGTATAAGATATTTATCATCGATGAGGCGCATATGCTCACGAAAGACGCGTGGAATGCGCTTCTTAAGACGCTCGAGGAACCGCCGCATTACGTCATTATCGTGCTTGCCACAACCGAAACGGAAAAAGTCCCCGCAACGATCGCTTCGCGTACGCAACAGTTTCATTTTCAGCGCATCACAATAAAGCAGATTTCGGAAAAACTTATCCATATCGCGAAAGGAGAACGTGTATCAATATCGAAGGAAGCTGTGGATCTCATCGCGTCCGCGGGTGAAGGAAGCTTTCGCGACGCGGAATCGCTTCTCGACCAACTCATTTCATTTGGAAAAAAAGAAATTGTACTTGAAGATGTCGAGCGCGCCATCGGAAAGATTGGGTTCCATAAACTCTCCGAGTTCGCCGGATTCCTTCTCGAAAAAAACACCGATGCGGCGCTCAAAGCGCTCTCGGAAATCCACGAAGGAGGCTACAATATTGCTCAGTTCGCGAAAGATCTCATTCAGTATCTCCGCCGCGCCGCCGTCCTCCACTACAGCCCGAGCATGAGAGAACTCTTTAAAAAAGAACTTATCGAGGAGTATCTAACGATGCTTGCCGCGCACGGAGCCCTCTTCAAGGAGTCGGATCTTGATCTCCTGAAAAAGCTCATCGAGGCGT
>DYGP01000011.1:2100-12757 GCA_020724685.1 Candidatus Paceibacter sp. | reverse complement strand
GTATATCTCGGTCAGTTCTACACGAAGCGCTATTCGACGAACGATTACACGACCCTTTATGACTCAACGGTCATAAACGGAAATCAGATCGCGGTGGGAGACGTGACCCTTACGGTGACGTCGAACGCGGCGTTCCCGAACGTGAACCGTTCGAAGGGTGCGACGAATGTGAAGATCGCGGAGGTTGTCCTCCAGGCATCATCGGCTGACAATGTAAGGATCACGGGAATCAATTTCAACATTGCCTCGAGTTCTTACATCCAGAACATGAAGCTTATGGATGGCACGACCCAGCTCGGATCGACCATCGGTTCGCCGTCGTCGAGTTCGAACAACTTCACGACTGATTTGGTCATCAACGCCTCCGAATCGAAAGTGTTGTCGGTCTATGCCGACGTCCTTTCCTCGGCGACTGAAGGCGACTCGGTCCTCGTGAGCGTTGCGGACTCGGGAATCACCGGATATGGCGTGAATTCCACGAAGACGTTGAGCGATACTCCGTCTTCGGATACCCCCCTCCAGAAAGTGACGAGCAAGACGGCGAGCATCACGATCGCGCAGGCATCGGAAACCCCGGCCTCGAAGATCGTGCTCGCGGGACAGACGGGTGTTGAACTCTCGAAGATCAAGTTCGAGCCTTCCAACGAGGACTTGACCCTCAAGAAGATCACCTTGAGTCTCGTGAACGCAAGCTCCGGCTTGTGGGAATCGGGTGTGAACCAGAACGTGAGCAAGTTGTACCTCTATGACGGAACGACCTTGCTCGGTTCGGCGAACATCGCGAGCGGCGACGCAATCATCTCCGGATTGAATCTTTCCATGCCGCAGGATACCGCAAAGACCCTTACGGTGAAGGCGGACATCAGCGGACAGGACACGATCAACCCGCAGTCGGTTGCCTATGTCCAGGTGAAGGGAACTTCCACGACCGATATGGAAGTCTACTCTTCGCAGGGACAGATGACCTCGGGAATCACGTTGACCTCCAATGCGGCGGGCAACAAGATGCTCTTTGCGGTCACGGCGCCGGTGGTGACGAACGCGCTTTCCGGAACGACCGGAAACCCCTCGTCCAACGAGGAAATCGGGCGCTTCACGATCTCGAACCCTGGTACGCGCGAAATGACGGTAACCTCGACTTCGTTCGTGGTGACGGTCATCTCGAACGGTGCGACTTCGACGCTCGGAACCATATCGCTCTATGAATCGAACGATCTTGGAACCGCGCTTGCGACGTCGTCCGGTACCTCGACGGTTGGAACCGTGAACCTCACGTCGGCGTTCACCATCTCTTCGAGCAACGCAATCGCGGCGGGAGCCTCGAGAACGTATGTCTTGAAAGCCGACACGGCTTCGATCAAGCAGGTCACATCGACCTTCACGGGCAATGTGAAACTCACGGTCAAGCTTGACGGCACGAAGGGATACAGTGCGTCTGACACGACCGACTTGTGGAATGACGGTAAGGTTACTTACAGCTACTCCACGACCGGCGCGGGAGCGACCACGAAGAGTGCGCTCACCGCATCGGACACCGCAGAGGTGTTCGGTCCGACCCTTACCTACTAATAGTCATTTCCGACTTTAGGGAGGAAAGGAGTATTACCCCGCCAGTCCATGGACTGGCGGGGTTTCGTTCATAATCCGAAACTGGCGGGGTTTCGTTCATAATCCTATATAATAGAAATATGTATTTTGTGTACATTTTGAAAAATGCAAAAAACGAAATATATGTCGGTTTTTCTTCAGATGTTTTTGCTCGTTTGGAAAAACATAATTCCGGAGGATAGTTAAAATTCGCTCATTTAGAATTCAATTAAAATTTAGAACTTAAAATTTAAAATTATATACTCGGATTCATTTTTTACATTTGAGATATTATGGCGGACATCATTAGTGCAATTACCCCTCTTGTCGAAGAATACGGCGTCGTCGGTCTTTTTTTCATTTCCCTTATCGAGGAAATCGCGGTTCCAATCCCGTCGTCGCTTCCGCTTCTCGCCGCGGGATTCTTCTCGCTCTCTTCGTATGCTTCTTTCGCCGATGCGTTTGTTCCGGCCGTATGGAAGGTCGGGATTCCGGGCGCGCTCGGACTCACCATCGGAGGGATATTCGGATATGCGGTGGCCTATTTCGGAGGCGAATTTGCCATTCGGAGATGGGGGAAGTGGATCGGTGTCTCCTGGCAGTCCGTTGAGCGGTTTCAGAAACGGCTCAACGGAAAACTCTCCGATGAGGCGATCATCGTCACTCTCAGGGCGATTCCGTTCTTTCCGAACATCGCGGTTTCCGCGGCGTGCGGCCTCATCCACTATCCGATGGGGAGATTTCTCGTTGCGGCGTTTCTCGGCACCTTTCTCCGGTCCTTTCTGATGGGGCTTTTGGGATGGTATCTCGGGGCGTCATATCTTGAATATGTCGATCGTCTTGCGGAGATCGGAATGTGGATTGCCGTTCTGCTTGTCGTCTCCATTCTTCTCGGTATTGGATATCTGTTCGTGAGAAAAAACAAAAAAAAGCGGACTGTGTAATTTACAGAAAGCGAAGGGCGCAGAGTAAATAGGAAATTTTATTTAATTCATCTTCTGTCGTATACTTATCGATAAATAACCATTTGCTGTCGGCTATTTGCAAACATACATGCTTTTCAAAGTTTCGAAATTTTTCCTCTCCGCAAGCCTGTTTTCGGTTGTCCTCGTGACGTCATCGACGCTTTTTCCTTTCATTGTGGGGAAATATTCCTTTTTCCGGGCATGCGTCGACTTTTCGCTTGTTTTCTTCCTTCTGGGACTACTCACCGATCCCCGGGCGAAGCAGTTTGAGGAACGCGCGATGAAGGTTCTCAGGCATCCGCTTTCGATAGCGGTCGCCGTCTTTGTTTTTGTCTATGTTCTTGCGGGCGTGGTTGGCATCGAGCCGTCCTTCTCCTTTTGGTCGAACTTCGAGCGGGGAGAGGGAGGACTTCAGATGGTGCACTTTTTCGCTTTCTTTGTGTTGTTCGGGACGCTTTTCACCGAAGAAAAGGATTGGAAAAACGCGTTTACTGCATGGGTGTCCGCGTCATTCCTCGTGATCATCTACGGTGTTCTCGCGATGGCGGGAACGGGCGGATTCATTGCGAACACGGTCGGATTGAATTTTACGAACCGCTTTCAGGGATCTCTCGGAAATCCGGACTATTCCGCCCCGTATCTCGTTTTCTCGATGGTGTTTGCGCTTTTCATGTTTTTCCTCGGCAGGAAAAAGAAGATGAGCCTCGGTCCGGCGCTTTGCGTTCTTGTCCCCGCGTTCTTCTTCTGGTGGGCGCAGACCCGCGGCGCTCTGGTGGGCGTCGTGTTCGCCCTCGGCTCCTTTCTCCTGTTTCTCGTCGCCGCTTCGGAAAACATGAAGCTGAAAAAGATTGGCGCGGGGGCTCTCGTGTTCTTCGCGATCCTCGGAGGCGTGCTCTATGCGAATCGGCATTCGCCGATCGTCCAGAGCATTCCCGGATCCCGGCTTTTCGACATCTCGTTTTCGAGCGCGAGCGGCCAGCCGCGGCTCTGGACGTGGGGACAGGCGATTGAAGGGTGGAAGGACTATCCCGTGCTCGGATGGGGACCGGAAAATTTTTCCGGGGCATTCAATGCGTACTTTGACGCGCGGCACTTCAATCCGAACGCGGGAGGAGAGACCTGGTTCGACCGGGCGCACAGCATGTATCTCGATTATCTCACGATGGCGGGCGTTGTCGGTCTTGCCGCGTTTCTCGCGCTCATTGTCGCGTTCTATTTCCTGTTTTTCAGATCGGGATATGCGAGGGACGGGAGCAGGTCCGTTCTCGAGCGGGGGCTTGTGTTTTCGGTTCCCGTCTTCTATCTCGGGCAGGGGATAACCCTTTTCGAAGTGCTTCCCATCTATCTCGGTTTCTTCCTCTTCCTCGCGTATGCGATGTATAGATTTATAAACACAAAGAAGCAACAAGTAACAGGTAAAAAGTAATCAGTAATAATTCTTATTACAAATCACCATGTCTCAATTTTTTAAACAACTTTTTATAATAATACTGATCCTTCTCACGGGAACGTCGTTTATTTTCGGCGCCGTCCTGCCGTACCGGAAAGCGAAGGCATTCGTGTCGGCGATGAGGGAGATAAAGTCGTCGTCGAGCATGAGTATCCAGCGGCTCGAGGAGATCATGGACTACGCCTTCTCGCTCTCTTCGCCGGTGGGGGAGGAGGAATACGCGAAGTTCTTCGCGAGCGAAGTGGTGATGATGCTCGAGGGTGAATTTCCCGAAGAGGTAAAAAGAAGGCTTGTCGGATATGCGGAAGAGAAAATACGCCCCGTGCTTGAGAGAGAGCCGAATTCGGTCTATCCGCAGCTTCTCCTTTCCCTCGGTCTCATGTATGAGAGGCTGTGGGATTCCTACGGCAATGACGAAGATCTCTCCCGCGCGATTGGATACTATGAGCGGGGAAATGCGATTGCGGTGGACAAAAACCGCCCCCAATTCCTCTGGAGTCTCCGGAATACCTATCTGAAAGAGGGAAATATCGAAAAAGCGCGCGAGACGATGGAGCATATTCTCTCCATCTGGCCCGACGACAAGAAAACCCGCGAGATGTACGACAAACTCGAGGAATTATTGAGAAAAGCAGAAAATGGAATATAACATTTTCTATCCGATCGGGTGCGGATTGTTATATTGAGATTGGAGGGGAGAATGAGATTTTCACTGCTTTCCAGTTCTAGTTGTTTGTCTTTTCAAGAACGCACAAGAGATCGGCACACCCGAGAAACGCGTATCCGCCCTCCTCGGCGTCTTTGATTTCCTTCTCCGCAACCGCTCCCATTGAGGGATGGAATGCGAGTATGATTTTCGGATTCTTTTCGGAGCATTGCGGGGAAACGGCGATATTTTTTCTCATGTACCATTGAATGATGCCGTCCACGCCGAGTCCCGCGGGGTTGGTTCCGAGGCAGACGTCGTAGTCGCCGACTTGTGATCCGATCTCCCTTGAGAGCGCGACGTCTTTCCCTCCGAGTATGAAAAGTTCGTTGTAGAACGTTTGGATTCTCTGAGACGAAAGATATCCTCCGAAGGCGATTACGCCGCACGCGGCGAGAAGCCCCCACAGTTTCGAATGTTCGGCGATGTGGTCAATGAGTATCGCCGATCCGAGAGCAATGAAGGGAAGGAAGGGAATAACGCCGAAAGGATGCGTGCTCCATTGCCGGAAAATGACGAGCACGAAAAAGGGAAAAATCATGACGGGAAGAAGGAATGCGAGGCGCGCGTCTTTTTTCATTTGTGCCGCCCACGCGAGGAATCCGGAGAAGCCGGCGAGGAAGAAAAGCCATGTGATGTTGAGATCGGTGATCCACCACATGCGCGAAACCCATCCTCCGAAAGGCTGAGCCTGCGTCCGGTTCTGGAACGATGCCATAAAATCCGAGAAGAAGGACGGTCCGTTGAGGAGGAAGAACTGGAGCATAGTGACGCCGAAGGAAAGGGCGAGGAGAACGGGAATGAGAAAGAGAAGCGGTGACCGGTTCGGAACGTCTCTCCCGTGTTTTGTGAGGAGGAATATCCATATCCCGACGGGGAGGAAATAAAAGAACCATGCCATTTGCGCGCCGATGAGGGTCGAGGCGAGAAACAGCCAGAAATATGTCCGTCTCCGCGTTTCGCGCTCCTCAAAACGGAAAAAAGCGAAGAGGCTGAACGCGATGAGCGCCGCGGGAACGGCGAATACGGTGAGTTCGAAGCTTTTCCCGTAATAGACGGTGCCGGGAAGGAGAACAAAGAAAAGGATTGAAAGGAGCGAGAACCGCGCGTTTCCCGTGATTTTCTTGAGGGCGAAGAAAAATATTGCGAGGGAGGCGAACATAAGGAGGAAAAGCCCCAATCTCGTAGTTACTTCGCTGATTCCGAAAATCTTATAAACAATCGCGGTCGGAATGAGAAAGAGCGACGGGTGGTGCGTATATGCGCTCCCGGGATTCGAAGGATCGGATATCCAGTTTGTGAAAAAGCCGAATTTCAGTGCGATGGGTCCGTGTGCGCCGAGATTCTCGGCGGCGATGCCGTTCGGTCCGCTCACGTCATCGGTGAAATGGATGAAAGGCTCGTCAATTTTGTAAGCGGAGGCCGCGGCGTATCCGGCAAGGATGAGCGCAAGAAGCCCGAGCGTCATCCACCGCGGGAACGCTTTTGTTCGTATTTTGTTTTCCCCGGACTGTTTATGCTTTTTTCCCATGGGAGATCCTTTTTTTGAGCGAGAAAAGATAGAAAAGGTTTTTGAATCCGTGTTTCAGGGGAGAGAGTTTCGATTCGCCGATTCTCGGGCGGTAGGGGATGTAGAACTCTTTGAAAGAGACTTCCGGATGGAGAATGGCACGGATCTTTATCTCCTCCGAGAGGGGCATGTCGTCGCTTTCAGGAAAGATTTTTTCAAGCGCCGACCGCCTGAAAACCCACATGCCCGATTGGGAATCCTTGAGAGATATGCCGAAAACGGCATTTGCGGCGAATGTGAGGAATTTGTTGCCGAAAGTGCGGATGAAGGATTCCGAACCCTTCGTGAAAGGGAGCCGGTTTCCCGATATGAAGTCGAGATGTTCTTCTTCAAGAAGCTTCGCGAGCGCCGCGATTTTTTCCGCCGGATATTGTCCGTCGGCGTCGAGGGTCACGATGACGTCGCCTTCCGCCGCGCGGAATCCCGCCTTGAGCGCGGCGCCGTATCCCTGCGTGGTTTCCTTCACGACGCGTCCTCCCGCGCGTTCGGCGGCGGCTCCGGAGCCGTCAGTGGAATTGTTGTCCACGACGATAACCTCGAGAACGTTCTCGCGGAGAACCGACTCCACCACTTGCCCGATGGACGCCTCTTCGTTGTAGCAGGGAATGACGACGGAGATTGAGTTCATGGGAATATTGTAGCACAATGAACCCATTGCATATGAATATATTGGTTACGGGAGGAGCCGGATTCATAGGATCCCATCTTTGCAAAAAGCTTATCGAAGGCGGAGACAGGGTTTTTTGTCTGGATAATCTTCATACGGGATCGAAAGAAAATATCGCGAATTTAATTGGGAGCGAAAATTTTTCCTTTATCGAGCACGATGTGATCCGCCCCATCGCGGTTCGGGATTCCATTGATCAGATTTATAATCTCGCCTGCCCGGCGTCACCTTTCCATTATCAAAAAGACCCGATTCAAACCATAAAAACTTCGGTGATCGGAACGATAAACGTGCTTGAGCTTGCGAAAGAAAAGGGCGCGACGGTGTTGCAGGCTTCTACATCGGAAGTATATGGAGATCCGCATGAACACCCCCAGAAAGAGACCTACTTTGGAAACGTGAATCCGATCGGGCCGCGCGCATGTTATGACGAGGGAAAACGGTGCGCAGAGACGTTATTCTTCGATTATGCGAGGAGTGAGGGCGTAAAAATTCGCGTGGTCCGTATCTTCAATACGTATGGTCCGAACATGCATCCGGACGACGGGAGAGTAGTTTCGAACTTCATTGTGCGTGCGCTAAAAGGGGAGAGTTTGACCGTTTATGGCGACGGCTCTCAGACGAGGAGCTTTCAATACATAGACGATCTTGTGGAGGGGATCGTGAGGATGATGAATAATCGAAAAGACATTGTTGGTCCGGTAAATCTGGGAAATCCTGAAGAACATACGGTGAAAGCGATTGCGAACATCGTGCTTTCCCTTATTCCGGAATCGAAGAGCGGAATAGCGTTCGGACCCTTTCCTCCGGACGATCCGATGCATCGGAGGCCCCATATATCGCTTGCAAAAAAAGAACTCGGATGGGAACCGAAAATCCCTTTGGAGGAGGGTATAAAACGAACGGTGGAATATTTTAAAATGATGATATGATCATCGCATTCGGAGGACTGGGAGGATCCGGTAAGACCACGCAAATAGGAATCCTGAAAGATGCTTTTGAAAAGGAAAAAGAAGCGGTTTTTGTGTTGCCTCTCAGAGAAAAATTTTTATGGCCGAGATTAGTGGCCTTCCTCGGTCGCGGCAAAGAAAGGGAGATGTCTGACGGAGACGCCGGAAAGGAAGAAAAAAACACCCCCTTTTTCCGTTCTTGGTATCTTTTTATAAGAGACATGTTTTACGTTTTTGATTCTTGGAGAATATACATTTTTTTAATTCGACCCGCGGAGAAAAAATATGACATTGTGTTCGTCGACAGATATTTCTACGATTTTTTTGCGGAACTTTTTTATCCTTCCACCTTGATTGTCGGATGGAAGCGCTTGATTTTCTCTCTTATTCCCAAAACCGTTCTTTATGTTTATTTTGATGTTTCTGCGAAAACGGTATTTGAAAGGAAACATGAATTTCCCGAGGAGATAATTGAAAGACAGCACAAGACATACGAAGCAATTCTTTCGAACCTCCGTTTTCCGGCAATAAAGATAAACGCGGAAAATGGTGTTGAGGTTGTAGCAAGATCCCTCAAACACCTTGTTTTCAAGGTGGGTTTTTATCCGTTGCGGACATTCGATATTCGCGCGTTTGTGCTCTGCGAATTTCTTAAGGGAGAAGCTTTTCTCCTTAAAGACGGCGTTTTTTCGTTTGACGAAAAAAAATTTTTGAATGTTGCCGGATCGCATAAGATTCTTTTAAAGACTCTTATGGAAATAGAACGCGAATGTCCCGAACGTTTCGATGGTGTTTCTGGGTTTAAGTCGGCGGTTTCTGCGGGAAGGGAAAAATCGGAGAGAGTCGCGCAATCTCGGAGATGGTTTAGGAATATTGCGGAAGAAAACGGTTTTATTGCTACGGAAATAAAAAGCGAAGATTCCATAGAGGCCCATTCCGACATCGACACGCTTTTTACGGAAAAAGACTCTTATGATGAGTTCCTCCGGAAAGCGAGCGCGCTTGGGCATGACGTTGTCCCCATGAATGCCACAAAAGCCGACGTCGTTTTATCGGAGGGATACGCTCCGATTGATGCGCACTACGGGATTACGTTTGGGGGGATCCGATTCTTTGATGAAAAACTTTTTTTTGAAAAAAAGAATGTTGCGGATGCACTTATGATTATCGCTCACGCTTTCAGCGAAACCACACTCCTCCCTCTTGGAGACAGGATGAAAGTTTTAGGATTCTTAAACGAAGAAGAAAGAGCGGAGGTTATCGAAAATGCAAAAATATTTCATTGGGGGAATCACGCGAAGTGGTGGTTTTCCGAAGCGGAAAATGAGTCGAATTTTTGGGGAAGTTTTCCGAAAGAAATCCCCATTTGGAGGGAAGTCGTCTTCAAGTTCCATTCATATATTCGTTCACCAAAAAAAGAGATTATTAAAGACGTCTGGAATCTTGCGCGCGCGATACGCGCCCGGAAGAAGGGAATCGTTCCCTTCCATGAACCGTGGTTTATTTTTTAGGATTTTCCCAGAGCCCCTTATGCCACATGAGATAACTTTTGTTTCTTATGATCGCGAGAATAAGCGCGAGCCAAAAGCACGGTGGTGTTCTGTTGAAAAAAATCCACGCGAGCCTCGTCTTCCATTTTGGAAAGTGTTTGTCGCAGAAGTATCTGTGATTTTTTCCGGCAAGATAAAAATAATTTGCCTGTTTTGATTCGATATCCTCGATTCCTCCGGGTTGTTTTACGAGATGAAAGACGTATGCGTCGGGGTGATAAAGAAACGAATATCCAAGTTTTGCGATTCTCGTCTGGACGTCACTCTCCTCGCGATATGAGGGATTTTCGAATTGTTCGTCAAATCCGCCGATGTCTTTGAGAAGTTTCGTGCGGTAGCTCATATTTGCTCCGATCATAACTTTGCATTTTTGCGGTAATGTGGGGATCCATCGGCGGGTGTCCGATCTCACTTCTCCCCAAGGGTATACCGAAGTCCTTTTTTTGTTGTCGTAAATGAGCGGAACAATTGGATTGAGGTTTTCGTCGGAATTGATGGTTGGTCCGGTTACTCCCCCGACATCTCCAAAAGATCCAAAGGACGAAAGAACGGTTTCAATGAATCTGTTTTTCGGGATTGCATCATCATCAAGAAACGTGAGTATGTCGCTAGAACATTTTTTTATAATCTCATTGCGTCCTTTTGGGAGAATGGTGCGCGTTTCCGTGTGGTGATAG
The DNA here is from genome assembly GCA_020724685.1 of Candidatus Paceibacter sp. GTDB lineage: Bacteria > Patescibacteriota > Minisyncoccia > UBA6257 > GWB1-50-10 > GWA2-45-9. The sequence goes on along the minus strand of DYGP01000011.1, from coordinate 2,635 downwards.
CGTATGGTTGGGGAAGAAATCGAGATTACGGTTTTTTTCGTTTCGTCGTTCTCGCTGCTGTCGAAGACGATAATTTCGTCAGGAATCCTTGTTTGGGAGAGAAGGGAATCAAGCACTCTTTTCAATAATGCCGGACGCTTATATGTGCAGATGCCGACGGATATGGTCATGAAATTATCGGATGAGTTTTTTCACGAGAGAGTTTTTGATGAAGAGAACGAACGTGTACGGTATGAGAAGGGGAAAGATAAAGAGAGGGACGGATGGAGCGGAGAAAAGGAGGGAAAGGATGACGAGAAAGAAGTGCTTTGCTCTTCCATAAAACGCAAGTTCTTTGAGGTATGTTTTGAGTTCTTTCGATTCCGCGTTTTTGTGCGCGGACGGGGGGATGTTGAGGTAAAAAGGCGCGGCGATTCCGTGATAGTTGAATACCAGCGGACCGGCAACGCTCAATCCGACGAGGACGACGCTTTCAATGCCGGCGGCGTGTGCGAGCGAAAGAGTGAGAAGGACCTCTGCGACAAGATCAAGAAAC
>DYGP01000011.1:0-2090 GCA_020724685.1 Candidatus Paceibacter sp. | reverse complement strand
CCGCCGTGCCGCGCATGCGGGCGAGGTCTCCGTCCACTTTGTCGAAAACAAGCGCGATGTAAAGGATGACAGCCGCAATGTAGTGGTTATATGAAGAAGAGGAGAGAAGGATGCCGCAGGCGAAAAGAAGAATGAAAAAACCGAAAACCGAAACCATGTTCGGGGTTACGGATGTTTTGAGAAGGGCTTTTGCGATTCTTTTTGAGATGGGACGCAAAAATACTTTTTCTTCAATGGGATCGTATTTGTTATCTCCGTATTTTTCTCTCGTTTTCAAAATAATCATAAAGCATAGTTATTGTAAAAGTTTTCGTGTCTATTTGGTAGTCCACGAATGGCGTTGTGGAAACAATGTATAAAACATATAATATTTTAGGTTACAAAAAATATAAAAACCATGAAAGAAATTAAAATAAAGCGTTGGAAATTGGCCCAAAAACAAGAGGGGGAATTTTGGAATTCTTTGAGTTTTGAAGAAATAGAGAGAGGGTTTGAATTGGTGGAAAAAAAGTACAAAAATATATTTAACGATATTTCTATTCGGTTTAAACCAAAAAAGATTATTGATGTTGGGGCGGGACCAATCCCTCTTTCTACCATATTTTCTGGGGACGTTGAGAGATATGCGATAGATCCATTGCTTTCTTATTATGAAAACATTAACCCGAATATAAAAGAAAAGGTGAATTATGTGAAGGGTTTAATAGAAAAAACGCCATATCAAAATGAATTTTTTGATTGTTGTGTTTTTCGGAACGTTCTAGATCATGTATTATCACCCCAAAGAAGCCTTGAAGAAGTTCATAGAATTCTGAAAAAAGACGGAATTGTTATTTTAGGAATAAATATATTCCCTCCTATTACAAGAATGTTTAAAAAAATATTTGAATTTTTTTCTTTGCCAGGTAGAGAGGAGTTACATCCGCATTTTTTTTCTGAAAGGGATTTGTGTAAAATAATGCATTCTCTTAATTTTGAAGTTGTAGAAAGATACGAATTCTCTGAACCCTATATTAAAGATTTAAAAAATAAAATCGCAAAGTTTTTTTGGACGGTTATTTCGTTTTTTGATAATCTTTTTGGTTCGAAAAACGAAGAGTATGAAATAATTTTTGTTTGTAAGAAAATTTAACCGGTAGCATGAAAGAATTGTTTTTCAATCTCAATTTTGACGATTACCATCCCCAGAACGACGCAGAGGGGGATTTTGGTGGGCTTGGTGGGCAGGCACATCTATTTTTTGAAGAATTATATAAAGAATTCCCAAGTCTTGTAATAACTATGTTTACGACGCCAAACTGGATTGACAGGCCGATGACCATGCCTCTCCCGTGGTATCATCTCAAAAAATATTTTGGCATCCGTCCGATTGTTCCATGTCGGAAAGGCGAGCCGTATCGCATAGACAAACACAGTGAGTGGTGTGAATGGACAAGAAAGAAGGTGTCTGAAGGGAGAATGGAGATCATGCTCCATGGATACGAGCATCACAACCCGAATTCGACGATACACGGGCAGGAGTTTTTGGATATGGAATATGAAGAATCGAAGCGGAGGATCGTCGAGGCGGAAAGGCTCTTCGGTGAGTGCGGGATACCTTTTGTAAAAGGGTTCCGTCCTCCCGGGTGGGGATATTCCGGCGGACTCCTGCGTGCGCTCAAGGATCTGAAATATGAAATAGTTGGATTGTTTCCGTCGCATTTTAAATTATCGACCGTAAGCAATGTCGGTGGTCTTCTCGTTCCTCCGCAAAACGCGAGCATACATGAGCCTCTTGAGAGAATACTTGAGGAAGCCGAAAGGACGGGCGCAGTGTTTCTGAAGGGGCACATCGCTTATCGGTACGGGGGAGAGACGATTGAAAACGGGCTTTCAGAGAAGAATAAAGAGAACCTAAAAAAGATCCTCCGAGAGCTCGGAGGACGGTACGATGTTCGGTACGTTGGTCTGTACGACTTCACTCTTTCACATCGAAAGTAACTGATCTTTGGGAGGCGTGCGGGACTGTCATTGCGTACAGTTTCCCGTACGCTGACGCGCGCAGCTGGAGGAACAGAAGAACCGGAAGCGCGAAAAGAAGCGCGAATTTT
>DYGP01000085.1 GCA_020724685.1 Candidatus Paceibacter sp. | reverse complement strand
AAAAAGGCGATGAGAAGCAGGATAAGCACCCCGAAAAACGCAAGGGGTTCCCTGTGCCGAATCGTCCAATTTTTCGCCTTTTCGAACATTTGAAAAAGATGCGCGGGGTTGACTATTTTCCCTCCGTTTTCTATCATTATATGCGAAAAAAGAGGAATGTCCCAACGTCGCTCGTTGCAGGGTTCTGACGTCGGGATTCGGATTTATCGAAACATATGGCACATACAAAAGCCAAAGGGTCAACAAAATTAGGACGTGAGTCAGAGTCGAAACGCCTCGGCGTAAAGCGCTCCGACGGACAAGCCGTAAACCCGGGCGAAGTTGTCATTCGCCAGCGGGGAACGAAATACCATCCCGGAACGAACGTGAAAATGGGCGCAGACGATACAATCTACGCGCTTATCAAGGGAACGGTGAAATTCGCCACGAAAAAGAAGATGAAGTACGACGGATCGAGAAAGACGATAAAAGTGGTAAGCGTCCTCCCGATATTATAAAGCAATCCCGCCGGCCCATGAGCCGGCGGAATTTTTTCAAAGATATCCTATCTCCAAGAGCGTTGCGCGGTTTTCCCATTCCCAGAGTTTTTTCGCCCCGAGAAACGCCTTATAATCATCCTCCCATTCGGGAAATTCCCCGAGTTCCACGATTCCTTCCACGGGACCCCACTCGTGCCTGCACCGCCACATCGCCTTGTTTCCGAATTCCGTTTTCACGGCGATCCGCCCTCCTTTTTTCCGGAGAAGCGCGCCGCAACGGAGACATTTCTGCGCCTGGTCGATGCGGAGGATCCACCGCGTCTCAATCTCAGGAACAACCGGTTTCATTGCCGCAACGTATGCCGAGGTCTGAAGGTTGTAGTCCCGATATATTTCCTGGGACGTTTTGATGTCGAGAACCCCGATTTTTCCTCCGATCTTCGCGATCGCGTCAAGCGTTCCCGCGTACCGTTCGTCCTTGTTCACGAGACGCACCTCGACGTGTTCCGGCTTCACGGAGATCTCATGCTCCTCGAGAAACCTGAAAAACGCCCCGACCGAAGGAGTGATCCGGTCGTCGATATCATACGGTTTTCCCGTAAGGATTTTTTCGATCGTGTCGTGTACGAGCGTTCCTTCCTGGGCGGAGATCTCCTTCATCCGCTCCGCCGATTCAAAATTTTCCATCTTCGCGTAAAAACGGTAGAGCGCCGGCTTCGCTTTTATTTCCACGATTTTCGTGACGCGGGGATACCAGATTCCGTCGATCTCGTATCCGCTTTTTTCCTTGAATTCTTCCTTTGTAATATCAGGCATAAAAATTAACTAACAACGTACGACTTTATAAACTTTCCTCTTTACACGCTTTTTACTTTCTATCTTTTACTATCTTTTTCGTCTCCTCGTTGATGTTCCCGGCTCCCATCATGATGAGAACCGAATCCCGATAGGGGAGTTGCCGCTCGGAAAGAACTTTCTCCATCCAGGGAAGCAGGAGGGTGAAACGCTCGAGGAAAAAAACATTCGGAATCGTCCCGCGGCGGACGATCTTTTCCGCAAGATCTCCGGAATCGCGCGTCCGTCCGGTGCCGTCCCGTCCGGCAACCTTGTACACAGGGAAGAGGAAAAGCGCATCCGCGGAATCAAATGCGCGGACGAATTCACCGAAAAGGGCAGTCAGGCGTTTTTCCTGATGCGGCTGGAAGGCGCATATGATGTTTTTCTTTTTGAAAAACTCCTTCGCG
>DYGP01000010.1:6774-13212 GCA_020724685.1 Candidatus Paceibacter sp. | reverse complement strand
TCATCAAAAGTTCCGCATCACTCACGACCGTCCCCGCGGTCAGTATCTCATCATCGACGAGAATGCACATTTTCCCTTTTACCGCACCGATCACCTTGTTCGGCGCCGGCGTTTCGGAATTGTCGGGCCTGTCTTTATCAATGTACGCCGAACCTATTCCGAGCGTATATGCCATTTTCTTAAAACGTTTCACCGATCCCTCGTCGGCGAACACGACAACGCAGTCGTTTTTCGCATATCTGGAAAAAATCCTTTCCTCGATCTTTCTCGCAAGAAGATAAATCGAAGTTATCTCGTCCGCGGTCGGATTAAAATAATGCTTCAGATGGGCGTCGTGCGGATCAAGAAGGAGCACTTTTTTGATTCCAAGCACGCCCGATATGATTTCCGGAATAAGCTCTCCGAGCGTCGAAATTCTGGGTCTGTTTTTCCTATCCGAACGGCAATACGGCATATACGGAAACACAAGAAGAATATCCGCGGCGCCCGAGTTCTTCATCGCATCAAGAAGTCCGAACAGTTCCATCAAATGGTCGTTTACCGGAGGGACCTGCGTGTGAATGACGACGCAAAACGTACCGCGCACATTTTCGCGCAATTCGGCTTCGACATTTTCATTCGAATAATAATGAAAGCAGACTTTCCCGAGCTTCTGATGCATCATGTTTTCCGCAAGCCCGGTTTTTATTTCGTTTAAAATTCCTTCCGCGAGATATTCGCTCCCTGACGTGGAAAATATTTTCACGGTTCCCATAGCAATCAGTCTCCTATATTGTTAATAACGGTATTCTGCCTATAAAATACGATTTATGAATTTTTGTGTCAAATTTCCGTATTTCAATGTTCTTCGGAATATGCGATTCTTATAGGGATATGGAAAACGAACTTACCATCGTTATCCCCGCAAAAAACGAGGAGGAACGAATACGGATCCTTATGGAATCGATTCTCCGCCAGGATTACGAAAATCTCTCCGGCACGAAAGTGATTCTCGCGGACGCACAGTCAACCGACCGAACCCGAGAGATATTCGCCGAATTCGGGAAAGGGATAAACACGGAAACGGTTGAAGGAGGTCCGGTTGCGACAGGAAGAAACAACGGAGCGATGCGTGCGAAAAGCGAATTCATCCTTTTCCTCGACGCGGATGTCGCGTTGGGAAAAGACGACACCCTCCGAAAGGCGGTGTCTCTCGCAAAAAGAAAGAACCTTGACTGCGTGGGCGCATACGTCAGGTGCGAAAACGGGAATTTTCTCGATCGCCTGCTCTATGCGACGAACAACCTCTTTCAATTTCTTTCCCGTTTTGTCTCCCCTTTTGCCACAGGGATGTTCATGCTTTTCCGCAAAAACGCGTTTGACGCCCTCGGAGGATTCGATGAAAAAACACTCTTCGGAGAAGACTACCTTCTCTCAAGCCGGATTCCGAAGAAAAAATTCGGAATGGCTTCGTTCGTATACACGACGAACAGGAGGTTTAAAAAAACGGGGTATCTGAAAATGATAAGAATGATGGCAAAAAACATCATCCACTTCAAAAACAGCGATTACATACAATCGAGGGACTATCGGGAATACTGGGACTAGCTTTAGCTTTCGTTCTCCTTTTAAAACCCCGCCTTCATTTTCATCGTCTTAAGCTGTTGCTCCATGTTTACCACCTGACGCTGAAGGCTTTGTATGGTCGTTATGTTCCTGTCCACAATCGCGTCGGTGACCGAGAGCTGCCACCAATAAAGAAGACCGATTGCAACCATAATGATCGAGGTTTGAATCACGACTACGGCAAAAAATCTTTTTGCGAACGGCGAAGAGTGATTTTTGTACATATTGCCTTTTGAAACATTATACCACATTCGGATTTTGGTGGGCGAATCATTGACGCGCATCTCGCCATGATATAGCGTATCAGTGGACGATCATTCACATACAGGAGGAGTAATGACCAAAGAGACGCGATCGTATCTCATCAGGACATGCGATCGCTTTAACAACGAACTCGATGAGGCGTTCGCCATCGTCCCCGAAGGGACAAAGTCAATCGCCATCGGGCAACTTATTCTTTTCAGCATCAGAAAGACCCTCATATTCCTTGTTACGAGGAGTTCCGACGGAAAGCTTCAAAAAAAGCTCCTGAAGGAATCCGAGAAAGGAAAGGAACTTCACGTCGCTCAGGCAATCGTCGAGAAGGGAAATCTCGTGGTCTATATCGATGCGGGCGAGGGATACGCGAAACTCCATTCGATGGAAAAAATAACGATCCCTATGAAATCCTGAAAAAACGGAAAAATACGAGCCTCACGACGGCTCGTTTTTTTTTGTATAAATAAAATCCCCGCCGGTCCATGGCCCGGCGGGGTTTCACACACGACGCTATCGCTAAAATCTCTTCTGGGGCGGACGCTCCTCCATCGGCTTCGCCTCGTTCACCACGAGGGTCCTGCCTCCGAATTCCTTTCCGTTCCACATATCGATTGCTCCTTTTACGTCTCCGTCGTTCGCCATTTCAACGAATCCGAATCCCCGCGATCGTCCCGTGAATTTATCCGTGATGATCGACGTTGACGCGACTTCTCCTGCCTGCGCGAACGCCTCTTTGAGCTCTTCCTCCGTCGTTTTATAAGGAAGACCTCCGACGTACAATCTCTTTGCCATGTATCGCATTCCTGTTTTGCGTAGGGCGACCTTCTCTCCTCTCGCAATGTTTCCCGCCTCCGTGAGATGAAAAACCATCCCGACCTACGCAAAAGAAACAAAAGCTGCCTGAGAACCTACGAAATAAACGTACCATAATATCTATTCTTTCGCAATACGTACGGTGGTCGTGGGATACGCCATCTCTATGCTTTCGCGCTCAAAAGCCTCTTTTATTCCGAGGTTGATTTCCTGTTGTGCGTCCATATATTCCGCATAGTCGTCGGATTCCACAAAATAAACCGTCTCGAATATCAGCGCGAAATCCCCGAAAGCCTTGAAATGGCATCTATCAAAACGGACTCTTTCCGTTTTTTTTACCACATCTTTCACAAACGAAGGAATTTTCTTCATTTTCTCCGTGGGCGTTTCGTAAATAATTCCGAACGAAAACGCCACGCGCCGCTCCCTGAGTTTTTTAAAATTCTGGACGCGCGCCGACGTCAATTCCCTGTTTGAAAGGATAACCTCCTCTCCCTGAAGCGCTTTTATTCTCGTGCTCTTTATTCCTATCTTCTCAACCGTGCCGGAATGCGTTCCCACGACTATGAAATCTCCCACCTTGAACGGCTTGTCGAAATAAATGGCAAACGAACTGAAAAGATCGCTCAAAATATTCTGAAGCGCGAATGCAACCGCGATTCCCCCGATCCCGAGTCCGGCGATGAACGACGTAACCTCAATCCCGAGATTCGAAAGCACGAAAAGCGCGGCGAATATCCACACGACCCATTTTGCAACGCTCCCCCCGATGCGGAACGCATTTTTCGCGCTTTCATCGTCCTCAAGGGAGTTTCTTTTCTTCACGAAAAAATCAATGAGTATCTGAAGGGCCAATGCAGCTTGATACGCGATCCAGACAAGCAGAACCGCGTCGGCTGCTTTTTCCACGAATTCGCCGAGCGTGAGAAACCGCAACGAAACGTACAAAGCGAGAAAAACATAGAACGGCGGACGGATGCTTTTCACGATCCGGATAAAAAGATCGTCGAGTTCCGTTTTTGTTTTTCGCGCAAAACGCTTCAATGTTCCGAGAACGGCTGATTGAAACACTCCGAAAAGAACGAGGGAAAAAACAAGGACAAAGAACGAGGTAATGTATTCTTCCGCCGAATTCCCGAAAAAAGAACGTTCCCACGGAATGCCGGGAACAAGCGAATCGATTGTCTGAATGATGTATGCAGTCATGTTTTTATGATAACGTACTCCGCTGTCATGACAACCTCGCAAAAAAAACGCCGCTTTTGTAAAGCGGCTGAGCCGATCGTTTCGGAACTTATTCGAGAAGCCAAAGCCCCTCTTCGTCAAGAAAAACTTTTTCCACTGGAAGATCAATTCTTTCTCTTACCGCAATTTCAGCTTTTTTCAGCTCATCAATATGAAACCTGACCTCTTCGTCTCTGTTTGCGAATTTTTTCGATCCGCCGTATGCGCCACAATCAACGTGGTTCATCAGCACCACCTTCTTCGAATCGTGGAGCCTGACGGAGGTTTCTATCTGATCAAGAAGATATTCCTTGTAAAACTCCTTTGCCGGCGACGCGAGATTTTTCGCTTCACCTCCGTGAGTGAGGGCGTCCACGACGGAATTCGTCTCGTCGAATTTCACAAGCTCTTTGAACGTCCTTCGGTCAAAACACCAGACGACGGTTGCGGAAGCCGCATAATGGGCCATTTCCATTCCTGTCTTTGCGATACACTTCATGTTTTTCTCCATGTTTTTTTAAAGATGTTTACGGTTTTTAAAAGGATTGACGTAGAAAAATATTCACCCTGCTTCCGGGCAACACTTCGACAAGTCCTTCGCTAGCCTTTATTGTCTCGATTTTTCCAGTCTTGTCAACAATTCTGATATCCCCCTTTCTGAGAAAAGTGAGATAGGGACGGTGGTTTTTCAGGATTGTTATCTCCCCCATCGCCGTTTTCAGATTCACCGACTGCGCCGTTCGGAAAAACGTCGGTTTTTTGAGTGTATAAACGTTTACGATCATCAATCCGTTATTCCTCTTCGACTTCGCTGATATCGCCCTTCATGTAAAAAGCTTCTTCCGGTTTGTGATCGTGTTTCCCGTCGAGAATCTCCCTGAATCCGCTTATCGTCTTTTCCCGCGGAACATATTTTCCGGGAATTCCGCTGAACACCTCGGCGACGTGCACCGGCTGAGAGAGAAACCTCTGGATTTTTCTCGCGCGATCCACGACGAGTTTGTCTTTTTCGGAAAGTTCCTCCCGTCCGAGAATCGCGATGATGTCCTGCAACTCCTTGTATCTTTGGAGGATTTTCTGCACTTCGCGCGCGACTTCGTAATGTTCCGCTCCGACGATCTTCGGAGTGAGCGCGGTGGAAGTTGACGCGAGCGGATCAACGGCCGGATAAATACCTATTTCGGTCAACGGACGGGAAAGGACGATTGTCGCATCGAGATGGGAAAAGGTCGTCGCAGGAGCCGGATCGGTGATATCGTCGGCAGGAACATAAATCGCCTGGACCGACGTGATCGATCCTTTCTCGGTGGATGCGATGCGTTCCTGCAGTTCTCCCATTTCGGTCGCGAGCGTAGGCTGGTATCCCACCGCGGAAGGCATTCGTCCAAGAAGCGTCGAAACTTCCGATCCAGCCAGAGAAAATCTGAATATGTTGTCGATGAAGAAAAGAACGTCTTTTGCCTCTTCATCCCGGAAATATTCCGCCATGGTGAGCGCGGAAAGCGCGACGCGAAAACGGGCTCCGGGAACTTCGTTCATTTGTCCGTACACAAGCGCCGTTTTCTTGAGCACTCCGGAATTTTTCATTTCATGGTACAGATCGTTTCCCTCGCGAGACCGCTCTCCGACGCCGGCAAAAACCGAAACGCCTCCCGATTCTTCCGCAACGTTGCGGATAAGCTCCATGAGGAGCACTGTTTTTCCCACGCCGGCACCTCCGAAAAGCCCTATCTTCCCCCCTTTAACGAACGGTGCTATGAGGTCTATCACCTTTATCCCCGTTTCGAATATCTCCACTTCCGACGACTGCTCCGTAAGCGCGGGAGCCTTCCGATGGATGGGGGCTCGCATTTTGAATTCGGAAGCGGCATCATCGAGCGCCTTTCCTTCGACATTGAATATTCTCCCGAGCACCTCGGGACCGACGGGCACTCTCACGGGACCTCCCGTATCCACAACCTCATCTCCCCGCTTCAGTCCGTCGGTCATCGAAAGCGCAATCGCCCGAACGCTTCCCGGTTCGAGATGTTTTGCCACTTCCGCCGTCACCACCCCGTGCCCGCCGCGTATCTCAAGTGCGTTGAAAATCGCGGGAAGTTCGATGTTTTTATCGAAAGAAATATCGACGACGGGACCTATGATTTGCGTTATTTTTCCTTTTTTCATACGTTATAAATTAATTCGCGTGAAGCGCTTCGACTCCGCCCACGATTTCGGTGATTTCCTGAGTTATCTTCGTCTGGCGAAGCTTATTGAACTGGAGAAGGAGTCCGTCCTTGAGTTCCGTGGCATTTTCGGATGCGTTTTTCATCGCCACCATGCGCGCCGAATGTTCGGAAGCGTTCGCCTCAAGAATGAGATCGTATACGGCAATTTCGAATATCGCGGGGATGAGCGCGTCAAGGACGGATTTCGCATCGGGTTCTATGAGATATTCGAAATCATCGCGATGTCCGTGATCCGGATCCTTCGCGCTCACCATATGGGAAAATCCGGAATATCGTCCCGTCTCGGGAACAATCTCCCGCACCGTCTCCC
>DYGP01000010.1:2940-6764 GCA_020724685.1 Candidatus Paceibacter sp. | reverse complement strand
AGTGGGATCACGTACGTGTCGTTTCGACGCATTTCCGGAAGAACGTCTCTCACGAGCACCTCCTGACGGAGCGTCGTGCGGAAATGCGTCGAAACGACACGTACGCGATCCCACTTTCCGGAAAGGAATCCTTCCGTTATGAAAACAAAAAGCGGTTTCGTCCCATCGAGATCGGCGTGATCGCCGAAATTCCTGAAAGCCGCCGAAACGCGGAGCTTTTTCCTCTCAAGAAACTCTTGCGCTTTTTTTCCCACCGCGGCGAAATAAAACGATTCGGGGGATTCTTTTATTTCCGAAGATATCTTTTTCTCGAACGACCGGATGACGTTTGCATTGAAAGATCCCGCGAGCCCCTTGTCCGACGCGATCATCACGATGAGCGTATTTGAAACCCTCTCCCGCTCGCGCATCAAATCGGGGCGGTATTCCGTCTTCGTCTTGAGATACGCGAGAAGCCTCATCGCTTCAAGCGCGAAAGGACGGGACAAAAGCGCGATTTCCTGACTTCGCCGCATCTTCGTCGCGGAAACCATCTCCATCGCTTTGGTGATCTGGCTCGTATTCGAAACCGCCCGTATTCTTCGTTTTGTTTCCTGTATCGATGCCATAAAATCAGAGTGTTTTGAGGAATTGTTCGACGATCTCACGCAGATCCTTATCAAGCGATTCCGATATGTCGCCTTCTTTCCGTATCTTTTCGAGAAGCGGCTTATGGAGCTGTCTGAAATACGCGATCATTTTTTCCTCCGTCTTCCCGAGACTCTCCGCCGGAACGGAATCAAGATGTCCGCGGAGCGCCGCATAGAAGACAACGACCTGTTCCTCAAACCCGAGCGGCGTTCCATCGATCTGCTTCAGAATTTCCACGATCATTTGCCCCCGCGCTATTTTTTTCTTGGTCGCCTCGTCGAGGTCGGACGCGAACTGCACGAAAGCCTGGAGTTCCCTGAACTGCGCGAGTTCGAGTCTCAGTTTTCCCGCGACTTTCTTTACCGCTTTCGTCTGTGCCGACGACCCGACGCGCGACACCGAAAGCCCTGCGTTGATCGCCGGCCTTACGCCTTGATAAAAAAGGTCCGATTCGAGATATATCTGCCCGTCCGTGATCGAAATGACGTTTGTGGGGATATATGCCGAAACGTCGCCAAGCTGGGTTTCGATGATCGGAAGCGCAGTAAGCGATCCCCCGCCGAGTTCTTTATTGAGTTTCGCCGCTCGTTCAAGGAGTCTTGAATGGAGATAAAATACGTCTCCGGGGAACGCTTCGCGACCGGGAGGCCTCCGGAGAAGAAGCGATATCTGACGATATGCCGCCGCGTGTTTCGTGAGATCGTCGTAGACGATAAGCGCATCCATTCCTTTTTCCATAAAATATTCTCCGATTGCGCATCCGCTGTATGGAGCGAGAAACCACAACGGAGCCGGATCGGACGACGAAGCGACGACGACGATGGAATATTTCATCGCTCCCTCTGCCTCAAGCATACGAATTGCCTTTGCAATGTTTGCTTGTTTTTGTCCAATTGCAACATAGATACAAATCGGTGTGCGGCGCGTGGTGTCGTTTTTTTGATTGATGATAGTATCAAGTGCAATCGCCGTTTTCCCCGTCTGACGATCACCGATAATAAGCTCGCGCTGTCCCCGTCCGATGGGAATCATCGAATCAATCGCCTTAATGCCCGTATGCAGCGGCGTGTCGACCGATTCGCGCATGAGGATCCCCGGAGCGAGTTTTTCAACAAGCGCATATGATGGATTCTTTTTGAAAATCGGGCCCTTTCCGTCTATCGGCTCTCCGAGAGGATTCACGACGCGCCCGATCATTTCTTCGCCGACGGGTATGGAAAGAACCTTTCCCGTTCCCGTTGCGGTCTGCCCCGCCTTTATATGGGAAAAATCTCCCAGCACGATCGCGCCAACCGCGCGTTCCTCAAGATTGAACGCGACGGCGCTTACCGCACCTTTTTCGGTCTCTATCGAGAGCATTTCCTGGCTCATAACGCCCGAAAGCCCTGATATTTTCACGACTCCGTCGGCGACTTCAACAACCTCTCCCGCAGTCCTGTGAGTCGGGGTTTGATTCTCAAAATCGGCTATTTGTTTTTTTATTTTTTCAACAATCTCGTAAGACATAAATGATTGGTTTGATTCTTTTCCCCCCTTACCTCACAAGCGATCGCAGCTTCGTCTTGAGCGTTGCGTCGACAACAACGGTTCCGTTCACGATCATCTTTATTCCGGCGATGATTTCAGGAAGCACCACGGATTCAATGCGGGCCTTTCCGCCAAAAGCGTCTTCGATGCTCTTTTTATTCGATTCGGAAAGAGGGCGCGCGGAATACACTTTTATCTCCGCCTTTCCCTCTCTTCTCGCGATCATCGTCTTCATGGAAGAAAATATTTTTTCCGCGTGGGCGACGTCTCCCGAAGCGCTGATCGTCTTCCAGAACCCTTTTATTATCTCGCTTTCCCTTTCCGGATATTCTTCGAGAAGATCAAGGAGCGCCTTTCCGTATGCGTGTGCGGGATATTTCATATTTTCATCTTTTTCGCTTCGGCAACCGCCTGCGCAATGAGCGTATTGTCGATGCGCTCCGCATCCTGTCCCGCGATTTTTTCCACGGCGCTTTTCACGAGTTCAACAGCCTCTTCATACACTTTTTCTCTCGACGATTCCTCTATGTGCGCCGCCTTCTTTTCGGCGGAATCGAGGATCCGCCTCTCTTTTTCTCTCGTTTCCGACAAATACAACTCCTCCTTTTCTTTCGCCGCTCTCTCCGCATCCATAAGGATCGTCGAGGACTTTTTTTCGGCTTCCGCAACTTTATCCGAAAATATCTTTTCGGAATCCTTCAATTGCTCAGCGGCCCTGTCAGCGTCCCGGATTCCCTGCTCAACTCTTTCTCTTCTTTCCCTCAAAAGCTTTATAAGGGGTCCGTATGCGGTCTTTTTGAGAACAAAAAGAATCACGAGAAAATTCAGCGCTTGTGCAAGCAAAAGCCGCCAATCGATCCCCAATTTTTCAAGTAATTCTTGCATGAAAGAGTTTTTTTGTTTTTATACGAACTTCAGAATGAGTGATACGACGAGCGCGTAGATGGCGATGGCTTCCGTAAAGGCAACCGCAAGAATCATCGCAGTCTGTATTTTCGAGGCCGCTTCCGGGTTTCTGCTCATCGCATCGGTCGCCTTTGATCCTATCCAGCCGATGGAAAATGCGGGAATAAGGGTTCCCATTCCCATAATGACGGCGATCGCTATCAATTTTGTTGTTTCCGCTTCCATAAATAAATTGGTTTTTGATTAATAGTTTTTGGTTTTTTTCAATTCCTTCATCAACAGCCGGCTACCGTGAACCAAAAACTTCTTTTCTCGACCTTTTCCCGCGTCTTTTTCCGATTCCGGAATCATTGTGACAATTCCGGATGCGGGTTCTTTTTCTGTATTTTAAAACTGTCATCATATCCATTTTTTGTCGTGTTTTCTTTTTTTGTTTGTCGGGGAAAACGCGGGTTCCTAGTGTTCCGTCTCCGCGGTCGCGATCGAGATGAAGACGAGCGTCAACGTCGCGAAAACGAACGCTTGAATGAATCCGACGAATATTTCCATAAAAAGGAAGGGTATCGGTATGAAATACGGAGCAAGCACCCCAATGATCGCGAGAAGCACTTCTCCCGCAAACACATTTCCGAACAACCGGAACGAGAAGGATATCATTTTCGCGAATTCGGAAATGAACTCGAGTATTCCGACAAACGTGTATATCGGATTTTTAAGCGTGAAAAATCTGTTTGCATACCTGAAAAATCCCGCCGCGAGAA
>DYGP01000010.1:0-2930 GCA_020724685.1 Candidatus Paceibacter sp. | reverse complement strand
AATACCGAAAAGGTTCACTCCGAACACGGCAATAACAGCTATTGCGAGGGTGAAATTCAAATCCGCCGACGGAGATCTCAAAAAAGGTACGAGAACGCTCTCCCCGTGGTGGTATTCGTATATCCCCACGGAACCCACTCCGGGAATCAATCCGAGCCAATTTGCGGTGACCACGGTGAGAAATATCGTCGCGACAAGAGGGAGGTATTTTTCCGTTTTTTCCCTGCTTCCGAGAACCGAATCCATGAGCCCCATGAGTCCTTCGATGGCCACTTCGAAAAATCCCTGAAACATTCCGGGAACCGTCGCGAGTTTTTTCCGTATCGAAAATCCGACGGTTGTCATCATAACAAGAACGATTCCGCTCACGAGAAGCGAATTGGTCACGGTAAACGATCCCACGCGAAAAAGTTCTTCGGCTTTCAGCGATATTTCTGACATGATAAAAAACCACAAAAAATCGGAGCCGTGAAAACATGGTTCCGACACCGCCTATAATACACGAAAAAAATCAAAAATCAACAGAAAAAAGGCGTCACTCCGATTTTTCGACGGGTCTTGAAAAACTTTCCGCTTCGCGAAGCGTCTTTTTTGTTTTTGAAGGGGAAAAATTGAATTCCCCGAGAGTTTCCGGTTTTTCAACGAGATCCCTGCACACGACAATCCCGCGTTCCATGAGATTTTGCTTCTGGCCCCTGTTCAAAGAAGTGAGACAGGTTACGGGATGAAGTCCGGAGCGTTCGACGAGATCTTGGACGTTGCCGACCGAAGGATAACTCCATCCGATCGCCTTCATCCCGACGCATTCCGCGTAGCGAATCGCATCCCCCGTAAGCTTGGTGTTTGTTACGAGCCATACGCCGAACCGCTGTTTTCCGTTTTTCCTTATGTCTTCAAACCTCGCGTGGACGTACAACGACGTCTTTACGTCCGATTTTATTCCCTGCTGATTGTGAAACTTACACTCGATAATCGTCGTTTCCCCGTCTTTCTCGGCAAGGACGTCTATTTCGTGGTCCACGCACGCTCCCGCAAGGACCGATCCGACCGTTGTCTTATATCCATCCGCTTCCAATATTCTCGCAATGAAGTGCTCAAAAGGATGTCCGCTCGGTCCAAGCTCCATAATCGCCCTTCTGAGATGATATCGGGAAGCGACCATTCGGGAACGCTTCCGGAGAAGCTTGAACGCGTGGCGGTATATGCCGTCCGTCGTCGAGAGTTCGCCGCGCCCCACTTCGCCGACGATGTGCGCGACAACCTCATCAATGAGTTTCTGTTGGGCTCCCGACCTGGAAAGAGAGCGTTTCAACTTCTCTTCGATAAACGGTTCCCTTTCTCCCGATTTCTTTACTATTGAAACGGTATTCATGTCACTCACATTATACCCGCATTGCCGTCCGTTTGCATCACACAAATCTCTCATGTAAAGTAAAGCGGCAATGTACGAAAAAAATCTCAAAATAAAAAAACAAAAGGACGCAACGGTGGAGATCGAGGGCGAAATCCCCGCCGACATCCTTGAGCGCCACCGCGGACGCATTTTCGAAGAAGTCCGCGCACACGCCGAAACTCCCGGATTCAGAAAGGGACGCGTCCCCGAGCATATCGCGCGCGAACTCATGAACGAAAAGCACCTTCTTGAAGAAGCGGCGTATGCGGCGATTGAAGAACAATATCCCGTAATCCTCGGGGAAAATGACATCGATCCCATCACTTCTCCCCGTATCAGCATCACGAAACTCGCGTTCGGATCTCCAATCGGATTCAAAATGTCCGTCGGAACGGAGCCTGAGTTCTCTCTTCCGAATTACAAAAAGATCGCGAAAAAAATCTTTGAGAACAGACAGGACCCCGAAGTGACGGAAAAGGAAATCGAAGACGTCGTAACGCAGATCCGGATAATGAGAGGTCCCGTGAAAAACGGCGGAAAAGACGGCGGAATGGAAGCTGAAGAATTGACCGATGAATTCGTGAAAACGCTCGGAGCGTTCGAAAACGTCGCCGATTTCAGAAAAAAAATACGGGAAAATATTCTCGAAGAAAAACGCGACTCCCAAAAACGAGAATATCGGGAAAAAATCGCCGAGTCGCTCGTTGAGAACACCAAAATAACCCTCCCTCCGATGCTCGTCGAAGACGATTTCGACCGGCTCATGCAGAACGTTGACGACCAGTTGAAAAAGAACGAGACGACAAGGAAAGAATATTTCTCGAAGATAAAGAAAAGCGAGGAGGAATTCGAAAAAGAACAGCGTTCTTATATCGAGCGCCAATATAAAACAAAGTTCATTCTGGAAAAAATAGCGGAGGAAGAGCATATTCTTCCCTCGAAAGAAGAAGTGGAAAGCGAACTTGCGGGATTTCTCGCTTATCACAAAGATGCCGATCCGGAACGGGCGGAAGAACGTCTTTCCGAAGTCATCAGGAACGAAAAAACGCTTGCTTTCCTCGAATCATTCGGAAAAGAGGAAAAAAAATAATCTTCCTGGAGGAAATATCCACAATCTCCGCTTGCGATATCTCCGCAAGGTGATATTATGGAGATACGTACCCACAGGAAAAAGTGCCACTTGAGAAATCAGGTGGCGTTTTTTGCAAAAAACCCGCCGTTTCACGAATTGGCGGGTTAAAAATTGAAATTTCTCACGTACTTCCTCATCTTTCTCACGGAACTGTCCACGGTATTCCAGAACACATCGGGCGACATTCCGCAGATTTCCATAACCTCCTTGTCTTCTTTTTCCTCAAAAAAATAGAAATCAAAGAGCCTTCGTTCGCGCTCGGAAAATTCCCCGTTTTTCGAGGAAAGAACGCCCCGTACCGCGTTTTCCATGTTTTCCCTGGCTCGATCCCTCATCTGGGCTTTTCGGTCACGCTCCTTATCCATGGGAGAAGGGTCTGTTCCTATCCTTTCCGGACATTTCTTT
>DYGP01000084.1 GCA_020724685.1 Candidatus Paceibacter sp. | reverse complement strand
TGAGACCCCACCCTCCCAGGAAAAGAACGTCCACGCCGAGAAAGTAGCGTATAACCCTGTTCATCTTCATTCCTTCGAATTTTATCTTTATTTTCATATTTTCCCGATGTTACGATTCTACGGAAAGACGGATCTCATCGCCGTCAAGGATCGCCCGAACGGAATTTCCGCGCGCAATTTCTTTCCGGAGAAGTTTCTCCGCAAGGACGCTTCTTATCTTTTCCGAAATAACCTGCCGGAGCGGTCTCGCTCCGAACACCGGACGGTATCCCAATTCCGCAAGCCGGAAGAGCGCCTCTTTGTCGACATGGAGCGTTATTCCGTGAGCCTCTTCAAGCGTCTCGGCGACCTCGGCAACGAGAAATCCGGCGATAATCCCTATCTCCTCCTTTGTGAGGCTCCTGAACGCCACAATATTGGAAAATCGGTTCAGTAATTCGGGACGGAAATAGTCGGTAAGCTTCTTCTTTATCTCCTCGTTTATATCCGTCATCGCCGCCCCTTCTTCGATTCTTTTTTTAATGAGGTCCGAGTGGGCGTTCGAAGTTGCGATGATGATGGTATTTTCGAAGCTCACTGTCCGCCCGAGACTATCGGTGAGTCTCCCGTCGTCAAAAACCTGGAGAAAGAGGTTGAGTATGTCCGGGTGCGCTTTCTCAAATTCGTCGAGAAGGATGAGACTGTAGGGTTTCGCGAGTACGCCGTCGGTGAGCGATCCTGTTTTCGATCCGTCGGGAGTTCCGATAAACCGGAATATGCTTTGTTTGTCCTGATATTCCGACATGTCGAAACGCTGCATCATCTCTTTCGAGCCGAATTGTATCGACGAGAGTATTTTCGAAAGCTCGGTCTTCCCGACACCCGTCGGGCCAACAAACAGAAATGAGGCGATGGGCCCTCCCTTGCGCGACAATCCGCTCCTGTATTCCCTGAGAGCGCGGGAGACCGCGGAGACCGCATTCTCCTGATTCACGAGCCTTTTGTGTATGATGTTTTCGAGATCGAGAAGTTTTTCCGCCTCCTCCCCTTCCGCGCGCTTTATGGGTATCCTGCTTTGCGCCTCCGCGATGCGCACAATGATTTCCGGAGAAACCGTTTTTTCCTTCTGTTGATTCGCGTGGGCGATCGCCTCTTTCAGAAGATCCGATGCGCTTCCCGGGAGCGGCCTGTTCCTGAAATATTTGTGGGCAAGCTCCACGGATTTCCTGATCGCGCCGAATGTGACGAAAACATCAAACTCGCGTTCGAGGAGAATGGTGCGAAAGACGAGGAACCTGACAGCCTCCTGCTCGGATATCTCATCGACGCGCACGACGTCAAACCGATCCAAAAAATCGGTTCGGGACTCTATGTGCGTCTTGAATTCCCTTGGGTACGTCGTGCCGATCACGGGAATGCGTTCATTCACAATAACCGGGAGGAATAAGTCTATGGCGTTTATCGATTTCGCATCGGCGGTTCGGAAAAGATCGTGCATATTCTCGATGAAGAGCACGACGTTTCCCGCGGCGACGACTTCCTCGATCATGTCCCGGATCCGTCCGCTCAATGTCTCCGGGGTCGCATTCGCGACGAGTCTCGTAATATCAAGGGAGATAAGACGCTTGTCGAAAAGAACGTCAGGGACGTTGTCTTTCGTCATCTCGTACGCAAGATGGGCGATAATGCTCGACATCCCCACACCCGGATCCCCGACAAGCAGGACGTTCGGTTTTCCGGGGCGCGATATGATGCGTAAAATATCATCATATTCTTTTTTATGCCCGACAAGAAAACCCGACTTTTTCGAGACAGATGCCGGCCGGGAATTCATCAA
>DYGP01000009.1 GCA_020724685.1 Candidatus Paceibacter sp. | reverse complement strand
ATCCCCGGAGTCTCCGGGGTTTTTTATACAAAACAATTAATTGACACAATTGTTTTATAGTTGTATTATATCACCAGTATTTTAACACCAATTATAGGAATAAAAAAATGAAAAGAACAACGAAAGAATCTTTCTCTCACTTCATTTCCGATTTTTTCCCCTCGCTTTCTGAAAGGGAAAAGAAGGAAATGAACGAACGATTTTACCGGATGATTCCGGTAAGGGAGGAAACCGTTCAAAGGTGGGTCTTGGGAAAAAATTTTCCGAAAGGCGAAGAACTTCTCCGTCTTAGGTTTTTTCTCATCTCTCTTGGATACGAGATAGTCGAATTGGAAGATTGTCCGGAAGAAATTTTTGTTGTGGGAAAACTCGTCGCGTTCGACCTTGTTTCCCTTGAAACAGCAACGGAAAAATTGGGGTGTCCGGACACATCCGAATTACTGAGATATCTCAACGGATACCGAAATCCGTCGAAAAACAAACTCAATTCTTTTAAAGAGTTTCTTTTGGACGAGAAAGAGGCGATAGATGCTCTCATTCCTTTCGATGCCTTGAAGGACGTAGAAAAAAAGAATGTTGCCGAGAATCCGTCTTTCGGCGGAGTTCCCGACGCACATATTCTTGAAAAATCCTTGGACGCGATAGTGTCTCTCTGCGAAGCTCTCCGTCCCGCGCTTGAACATCTCCATTCGGGAGACGCGGAAACTCGAGAAAAATTCAGAGAAAGGATAAAATTTTTCGCGGTTTCCAACGCGGTTTACGGATTTGCCGGGCTCTTGAATGATCTCTGTTCGGAAAAGTCAATGGAGGTGGGAAATGCGAAAAAAAATTGAAAAAGGATCTTCGCGTCTGGAGTTCGGTCACTACGGGCAAGCTCTACTGAACCAAGCGGACGAATACGAGAAACTGCCGGCAGTCATTCTGGAATACATTCAAAATAGTTTGGACGTGGGTGCCGACCACATCACGGTTTCGATCAGTTTTAAAAACAGAACCATTTGTATTATGGATAATGGCGACGGGATCGGCATCGATGGATTCGAAGAAGCCCTACGGAGTGTCGGAGTTTCTTCGAAACCGAAGGATAAAATGGGGCGTTACGGTCTCGGACTCATTAGCGCTCTCGGAAAGTGTAAATACTTCACTTTTACGTCTTGTGCGTCGGGATCCGCGGACAGATACCGGACATGGACCTTCAATACTGACGATATTTTGAGTCAGAAGGAAAAAGTTGAAATTCCAAATCAATCTGTGCCCGCTCTCCACTTCAGCCGAGGAAAACATGTTCCGGGAAAAGAAACGGTAAGTTGGAAAACCAGGATTGAAATCCATGATTTCATACGCGACAACGTATTGAGCAGGATAAGCGTTGACGAACTGAGTGATTCGATACTGGAACGCTTCTCTGTGCCGATGAAAAAACTCAATGCCGTTGTTGATCTGAAAATGGTCGATTCGAACGGTACAAAAGTTTTTACAAGCGTACAAGCTCTTTCTTTTGCGGGAGAAAGGATTCCACAGATCGTCTATTCCGGAATCGATTCCGGGAACACAACCTTTGATCTTTTTCTTTCCAAGAAAAAGAAAGGGAAGACGGGAAAGGTTTCTGTCGGTATATCAGGAGACCCGTTCCGCATCGGATTTTCCGATTTTGCGGGATTTCACAAGATTTTCCCGAACGAGATAATCGAAGTTCTCTCCTCAGGGGTGTTTGAAGGGTATATTCTTTCCGAAAAATGCGAACTTGACCGTTCACGGAAAGGATTCAAGGAAAACGACTCCCTTTTGGAATTTTGTTCCCATATCGAAAAATGGGTCAATGAGGAAGGACTCTCGTTTTATGAAGAGAGCATCGACAGGGAAAAATCGAAGAAGTACCAGTTCTTCGGCGTAAGAGCGATGAAAGCGGTTGAGAATATCCTCAAAAAACCCGAATTCAGCCATCTTATGGAAGTTGTTCTCGGATTCAAGCGAGGAACGACGGGAGAAAATCACACGAAGATATCGAATACGGAAACGGGGAAACAGAACGTAAAATCGGTCAGGGTGACGAATGGTTCTGAGGAAGAAAAAAGAACTCAGATTGTTCAGCCGAAGATTCCCGAGAAACCGAAAGAAAACGACCATCCATTCTCGGTTGTTGGAGAAACGGGAAGAAAAAGGATTGTGGTGAAGGGTCACAGCACCGGTCTCCAATTCAGATACGATCAGTTTCCCGGGAGACCCATTCTTTGGGAATTGGATTCGAAGATGGGAATCCTCACGTTCAACGTCAGACACGACTTATGGAGTCTTGCCGAGAAATCGGGATCGCATGTGCTCATAAAGTTCCAGGCGTATGTTGCGCTCGCCGCCCTGAATACGGAAAGGTTTCCGGGGGAATTGGTGAGGGATTACGCAATGTCGGAGATTGCGCACACCTTGCAACTCCTCATTTCTTGGAAAAAAGGCGTTTAATAAAATCAAATCCGGCTTTTATGGGCCGGATTTTTATTAAGAGATTTCTTTTGCGAGGGCTTTCGCGAACACGTCAAGTCTTTCCGTTTCGGTTTCTTTCTTCCCCCTCTTCCTCACGCTCACCGAACCCGATTTTTCCTCCTTTTCTCCCACGACGATGATGTAGGGGATTTTCTGGAGCTCGGCTTCTCGAATGCGCTTCCCGAGCGTTTCGTCCGTTTTTCCAAGCGATACGCGGATTCCTTCTGCGGAAAGCGAAGTTATTACTTTTTCCGCATATCCTACGAATTTTTCGCTTACCGGGAGAACGACAACTTGCGCCGGAGAGAGCCATGCGGGAAACGCTCCGGCATAATGCTCAATAAGGAGCCCTATGAAGCGTTCATACGAGCCGAACAGCGCGCGGTGGAGCATGAAAGGACGTTCATCCCTTCCCTTATCGTTCACAAACGACATGTCGAATCGTTCCGGAAGATTGAAATCAAACTGGAGGGTCGAGCACTGCCATTCCCGTCCGAGCGCGTCTTTTATCTTAAAGTCGAGTTTCGGGCCATAGAATGCCGCTTCCCCGACCTCTTCTTTGAAGTTAAGTTTCTTCTCCTTCGCAACTTTTCTGAGCACGTTTTCGGAGAATTTCCATCCGGCATCATTCCCCGCGTATTTCTTTTTATCCTTCGGATCGCGGAGAGAGAGATATACGTGAACCGTTTCGGGAGGAAAGCCGAATGAGCGGTATATGAAAAGAATGAAATCGATAACCCGTTTCAGTTCTTCCTCCACCTGATCTTTTCTGCATATGATGTGAGCATCGTCCTGCGTGAATCCCCGGACCCTTGTAAGTCCGGAAAGCTCTCCCTTTTTTTCGAAGCGATATACCGTTCCGCACTCTGCCCACCGATACGGGAGATCGCGATACGAACGTATTCCATTCTTGTATATTTGGACGTGGAAAGGGCAATTCATCGGTTTCAGGAGGTATTCTTCGGAATGTTCCGCTTTTTTCCTTTCCTGACGCTCCTCGAGCGTCTGCCCGACTTCTATCGGGGGATACATCGATTTGTTGTAGAATCCCCAATGTCCTGACGTTTCCCACAGCGCGCGATTCCCTATGTGCGGGGTTCGCACGAGCTCATAGCCGTTTTTCACGTGTTCCCGATACCAAAAATCCTCTATAATCCGCCATAAAAGCGCCCCTTTCGGATGCCAGAGCGGAAGACCGAGCCCGACCGTGTCATCGATGTGAAAAAGATCAAGTTCCTTCCCGAGTTTTCTGTGGTCTCTCCGTTCCGCTTCTTTGATCATTTCCCGGAATTCATCCAGCTCCTTTTTTGTTTCGAATGCGATCCCGTAGATGCGGGTGAGCATTTTGTTTTTCTCGTCTCCCCGCCAATATGCTCCCGCAATGTGGGTGAGGGCGAACGCGTCTTGGGGAATTTCTTTCGTGTTTTTCACATGGGGTCCCGAACAGAGATCGACGAACGCGATTTCTTTTTTCTTTCCGGCGCCGCGCGCTGTTTCGTAAATCGAGAGAGGGGACTTCTTCTTTTTCAGTTCTTCGATAAGTTCCAGTTTGTATTTGTTTTTTGCGAATATTTTTTTCGCCTGGGCGTAGGTGACGCTCTTTTTTGTAAAAGCGAAATTTTCCTTTATAAGTTCACGCATCCGTGTTTCAATCGACGCGAGTTCATCCTGGGAAAAAGGAAGGGCAAAATCGAAATCATAATAAAAACCGTTTTCGATGACGGGACCAATTCCGAGTTTCGTGTTCGGGTATTTTTCCAAAATCGCCGTTGCAAGGAGGTGCGAGAGCGAATGCCGAACCTTGTGGAGTTGCGAGTCTTTCTTGTTCTTTTGTGAGCTGGACATACCGGGTAGTGAAAATGCGATTTCTCGCTTAGTTTTTTTGTTTATTTTTGAAACCTAACGTGACTTTTCTTACCTATTTTAGAAATTTTAATGCGGGGTGTGCGAGGGGAAAAACTCATCGCATTTCTACTACCCGGCATATGGGAAAATTGTAGCAGGGAAAAAGGGGATTATAAAGGCTGTCCCGTACCAAGCTTTACTCTCGAGGGGAGGAAGGCGGGATTGATGCGTATTGCCGCTTCCCAATATTCCCGGGCCTTTTCAGAATCTCCGAGCGCTTCGTATGTGTTTCCCGAATTATGGTACGGTATCGGATTCGCGGGATTCAGCGCGATTGCGCGCGCATATGCGTCGAGCGCTTTTTCGTGAACCCCCCGATCGCCGTATGCCATGCCGAGATTGTTCCATACGCGCATGCTCGTTGGCGCGTACGAAAGGGTTTGCTCGTAGAATGTTACGGCATCGCGCCAGTCCGCGTTTCTCATCGCCGTGCGGACGCCGAGAAGAACAATCCAGAGAGCCAGAACTCCCGCGCCGGCGTACCGCATCGTTTTCGGAACACTCTTCTTTTCACGCACCTCATCGAAGAGCGTTCCCAAAAAGATCCCCACTCCGATTATGGGAATGTACATGTAATGTTCCTGCATGAATCCGGCGACAGGAACGAGTATTCCCGAGGCGGGGAATATCGCGACCGAAAAAAAGAGGACCGCGAAGAGATATCCGGGCGCTTTCCGGAGTCGATATGTCGCATATCCGAAAACGGCAATCGAGAGAAACGTCCCGAGGAGAACCCCGTTGTCGGAGATCGAAGCCGCAACGCGAATGTTTTCGGACCGCTCCATATAGAGCGTAATCGGCGCGGTAACAAGGGAGAGGTATTCCGGAATCACGCTTAGAAAGGTGAAGAGGCGTGCGGAAATATGTTCGGTATAGTACGTTGCCGCGTTATAGATGTTGAAGGTGTCATGAAAATTCAGTACGGTTCCCCTGAGAAAAAGGAATATCCCCGCGAGGAGCGCGAAAGGCAACATTCGAATCAGCGCGTCTTTTATCTCCGTTCCCGTCGGGATTTTTCCTCCTTTCAGAAACGGCCAGATCTCCAGAAGCAGAAGGAGCCCCGGAAATGCGACGGAGCGTTCTTTCGAGAGCAGTGCGAAGGCGAACGCGATAAACGCAAGAAAATAAGGAAACAGCTTCTTTCCGTTTTTCTCCTTGTATAGAGCGTAGAAAATGAGTCCGGCGAGCGTGAAAAAAAACGAGAGTCCGTCGCCGCGTCCCGAAACGTATGTCACCGCTTCGGTTTGAAGAGGGTGAAGGAGGAAGAGAAACGCCGAAAGGATCGGAACGGAGGATTTTTTGTGAAAGAGTTTCGAGAGGAGAAAAAACACAAGTATCGCGTTCGCAATATGGATAAGCGTGTTTGTCGCGTGATATCCGAACGCCGCGGGTCCCCACAGTTTCCATTCAAGCGCGTACGTGATGAGAAGAATCGGACGCCAATAATCGCTCTGAAAACCAGCTCCCGCGATGAGATTTTCCGAGAAGAACTTTCCGATTTGGAATTCGTGTACGTACGTGTTTTGGAGGATGCCGTCGTTGTCGTCCCAAAACATTTCGTTTCCGAAAGAGTTGGCGTACGCGATCACTCCCGCGAAAAGAATCGCGATTGCCGCGAGAACGAATCTCCGAGAAACACCGCCATGTTTTTCCTCTGAAGTCATTTTTTCAGACCCTCTTCACGTCCTCGCAGATGAATTTGGGATCACCTCCTTTCCATGAGGTTCGCCCGCTCGCGATGACAACCCTTCCTTCTTCCCAGATTGCCTGCGTCTTCTGGAGAGTTCCCGGAAACACAAGAAGCTCGATGGAGCTTGTCGTATCTTCAATGAGGACGAAAAGCATGGGATCTCCTTTTTTGGTGAGTATTTTGTGGACATTTGAGACGACTCCCGCAGTTTTCGTCCGAGGCCCGAATTCGGTCCCGTTCTCCGGGGAGCGGTGAAGTTCTTTCAGCGATTTCACTCCGTTTCCGAATCTCCCCACGTAAGGGCTGAATGGGTGATCGGTGAGGTAAAATCCGAGCAGTTCCTTCTCCCACGTAAGCGTCGCGCTCCTTGACGCGGGTTTTGACGGCCTCATTCTGAGCGACGTGAGGGTGGCGGAACCGCCCCCAAAAAGACTCGATTGATTTGAAGACGCCATTTTTTTCGCGGCCTGGTTGAATTTCAGGAGTTCTTCGATGTTTTCGAGCGCCTGTCCGCGTTCAACGCCGAGCGAGTCGAATGCGCCGCATTTTATGAGGCTTTCGAGCGATTTTTTGTTTAGATCGCGATGTTTGATGCGGGTAAGGAAATCTTTTATTCCCTGAAAACTCCCTCCTCGCGCCCGCTCGTCGATGATTGCGTTTACGATATTCGCCCCGACGTTTTTCACGGCCATAAGTCCGAATCGCACCTTTCCGTCGTCGGCGGTAAAGTCCTGGAAGCTTTGATTGATGTCGGGGGGGAGTACCTTGATGCCGAGACGCTTCGCCTCATTGATGAGAAAGTTGATGCGCTCGACCTCGGTTCCCGATATGTTCAGAAGACTCGTCATGAACTCGACCGGATAATGCGCCTTGAGATACGCGGTTTGATAGCTGATCATCGCGTAGCAGGCCGCATGGCTCCGGTTGAATCCGTATCGCGCGAAAGGAGGAAAAAGTTCCCATATCGCATCCGCGCTTTTTTCGTCGATGCCGTTTTCCGTCATTCCCCTGATTAGTTTTCCTTTCTGTTCGTCGAGGAGTTCTTTTATTTTTTTTCCGATGGCCTTCCGGAGCGTGTCGGCTTCCGCGAGCGAGAATCCCGCAAGGTCCCTCGCGATGCGCATCATCTGTTCCTGGTAGATTCCGACCCCGTATGTCTTTTTGAGTATAGGCTCGAGCCGCGGATGAATATACGTCACTTCCTCCTTTCCGAATTTCCGGGCGATGTACGAAGGGATAAGTTCCATCGGTCCCGGGCGATATAAGGAAACCATCGCGATGATATCTTCGAGTTCGCTCGGTTTAAGTTCCTTGAGATACCGCCGCATTCCCGAAGATTCGAATTGGAAGACACCGGTCGTTTCCCCGTGCTGGAAGAGCTCGAAGGCCTTTTCGTCGTTAAGGGGAATGCGGTCGATGTCGATGGAAGTTCCGTGTATGTTTTTCACGAGCTTAAGCGTTTTTTCAATGATAGTGAGGTTCTTGAGTCCGAGAAAATCCATTTTGAGGAGTCCGAGATCCTCAACGCTGTGCATCTCAAATCGGGAAATGACGGTTTTTTCTCCCTGCGGCGCCTTTTGGAGCGGAAGATATTCCGTAAGCGGTTCCGCGGAAACCACAACTCCGCACGCATGCACGGAGGCGTGACGTACGGTTCCCTCGAGGCGTATCCCCGCGTCAATGAGGTGTTTTGCGTCGGGATTTGTATCGTAGAGACCCTTCAATTCGGGAACGATCTCAAGCGCTTTTTTAAGGGGGGTTGCCGGAGCGGTGAAGGGGATGAGTTTTGCGATCTGATCGCAGAACCCGTAAGAAAGTCCCATTGCGCGCCCCGCGTCGCGTATCGCCGCCCTGGAGAGCATTGTTCCGAAGGTGATGATTTGCGCAACGCGATCCATGCCGTATTTTTCCCTTACGTAAGCAAGAACTTCGTCCCTGCGGGTATCGGTGAAGTCGACGTCTATATCGGGAACCTGTATGCGGTCCGGATTCAAAACCGTTCAAAAAGAAGGTCGTATTCGAGAGGATCTATGTTCGTGATCCCGAGAATATATGAGACGATGCTTCCCGCCGCCGATCCCCGTCCCGGTCCGACGACGATTCCGTGTGATTTCGCCCAGTTGATGTAGTCCTGCACGATCAGGAAGTAATCCGCAAATCCGGTTTTTTCGATGACGCGGAGCTCCTGTTCAATCCGTTCGCTGATGGCATCCGTCCGTTCCGGATAGCGGTCGCCGACCCGTTCCTCGATAAGCGTTCTCAGATATTTGAAAGAAGACGAAACATTTTCAGGAAGGGGAAAGGCGGGAAGTTTTGTCTTCCCGAGTTCTATTTCGACGTTGCATTTGTCCGCGATCTCCCGCGTCGCCTCAATCGCCTCCGGCATGTCGCGAAAATGTTCTTCCATCTTTTCCGGCGGGAGGAAAGAAATGTCGTATTTTTTCAGACTCATGCGGTCTTCGTCGTCAAGCCTGCTCGATGTCTGGACTGCGAGAAGTATCTCGTGCGCGGTTTGATCTTCCGCGTGAACATAATGCACGTCGTGGGTTGCAACGACCGGTATGCCGAGTTTTTCGGAAAGTTTCTTTATCGGAGCTTTCAGCTCGGGAGTGTGCGGTTGAATCTCAAGATAAAAATCTTTTCCGAAAACCGACTGGTACCAGCGCGCGACACTTTCCGCTTCTTCGTGTCTTTTTCCGGCGAGGAGTTTCGAAATTTCTCCAGAGAAACATCCCGAAAGACACACGAGTCCTTCCGCGTGTTTTTCGAGAAGCGGTTTGTCGATGCGGGGCTTATAGTAGAATCCCTCGAGATACGAGGTTGTGACGAGCGCAATGAGATTTTTCCATCCCACCTCGTTTTTCGCGAGAAGCGTAAGATGAAACCGCGTTTCGTCGACTCGCGGCCGTTTTTGATCGAGTCCGTTCGGTGCGATGTAAGCCTCCACACCGAGAATCGGTTTGATTCCCGCCTTTTTTGCTTTTTTGTAAAACTCTATGGCGCCGTAGAGGTTCCCGTGATCGGTGAGGGCAACCGCATCCATCCCGAACGCCTTCGTCTGTTCAACGAGTTCGTCTATTTTTGCGAGACCGTCGAGAAGGGAGTAATGGGAATGAACATGAAGATGGATGAATTGTGATTTTTTTGGATTCATGGTCATTCCGGATGAGTGTACGGTATTATTTTAGAAACTTTCTCGCGAAGGCACAACCGACCGTGTCTTTCCCGGGGGATTTTTTCTCTTTCTGGGGGCGAAAAAATGGTGTAATTTTATGGAATAATGCGGAAAAAAGGAAAAAAATGGATTATCGGAGCGGATGAGGCGGGAAGGGGACCTCTCGCGGGTCCGGTCACTGTGGGAGCGATTCTTGCTCCCGCGAATTTTAAGATTACCCCCCCGAATTCCAAATTGACGCTCAAAGATTCGAAAAAATTGACGAAGCGACAGCGGGAGGAATGGTTCCGATGGATAAAAAAGAACGAGAAAGAGGGAAGAATATTCTGCGCGACGGCGAATGTTTCCCCGAAGACGATCGACCGGATAAACATTTCCCGCGCGGCGGACCGCGCGGCCGCCCGGGCAATCAAAAAAGTCGTCAGAATGTCGGGGCTGGCGGAACGGGATATCGTAATCGCGTATCTCGACGGGGGATTGTATCCGAAGATTCCGAATTCCGCCCTTGCGCTCTCGACCCGTATCCGCGCCGATGAAACGATTCCGGTCGTGAGTCTCGCCTCGATTGCGGCAAAAGTCACCCGCGATTCTTTAATGGACAATCTCGAAAGGAAATATCCCGGATACGGATTCGCGGTCAATAAGGGATACGGCACCCGCTTCCATTCGAATGCAATCACAAAACTCGGATGTTCGTCCGTCCATCGGAAAACGTTTCTAAGGCTTTTCCGTCGGAAAGGCGGCATTGCGAAGGCGGGCTCCATTTGATATCATGCTTTTGTCGTTTAAAAAGGAAACAGGACGGAAGTTTCACACATTATGGGTGGCGTTCCAATAAAACATCATTCGAAATCGAAGGTCGGACGCAGACGGTCTCAGCTTGCGCTCAAGAAAAAGAACGTTGTCGCGTGCGCGAACTGCAAAAGCCCGGCGCTCCCGCATCGGATTTGCCCGCAATGCGGAAAGAGAACGAGCGTGAAGAAAACTCCGGGAAAAACATCAGCGTCGTAATTTTCCGCAATCGGATTCCGATATGGCAACACGGCATCTTGCAAGGACAATCATTCTCCAGTCGTTGTACGAGTGGGATTTTTACCGCAAGGAGGCGGATCTCGTAAAGACCGTCGAACGGAATCTCAACGAATTCGGTCCGGGCATCGACGAACCCGAATTCGCGTGGAAAATCGTAAAGGGCGTCGTGGAGCATATGGGGGAACTCGACGGAATTATTTCGAAATACGCTCCCGAGTGGCCCATCGATCAGATAGCGATCATAGACCGGAACATTCTCCGTATCGGTCTTTTTGAGTTGCTCTACGCGGACAAAGACGAAGTCCCCTCCAAGGTCGCGATTAATGAGGCGATTGAGCTGGCGAAGCAGTTTGGTGGAGAGAATAGTAGTCGCTTCGTAAATGGTGTTCTCGGCACGGTCTATAAAGAGATTATCGAACCGAAGGAGCCAAAGAAAGAGAGGGAGGAAAAAAAAGAGGGAAAAGAGACATGACGGATGAATTTCAAAAAATAGAAGAGCGGATCGGGGTATTTTTTTCGGACAAGAACATTCTGAAAGAGGCGCTCACCCACCGCTCTTTTTTGAACGAAAACGAGACGTGGCCTGTTCCGCACAACGAGCGCCTCGAATATCTCGGCGACGCCGTGATCGAACTCGTCGTCACGGAATATCTCTACAGAACCTATCCTGAAAAGCAGGAGGGAGAACTGACCGGACTCCGCGCCGCACTCGTGAATTACCAGATGATGGCGACAACCGCGCGGGAAATATCGCTCGAAAAGTCACTTTTTCTTTCGAAGGGAGAGGCGAAAGACGTCGGAAAGGCGCGGGATGTAATTATTGCGAACGCTTTTGAAGCGCTCGTCGGAGCGATATATCTCGACGGGGGGTACGAAGAAGCCGCGAAATTCGTGGAGCGCATTCTTATATCTCATATGCGCGAAGTGGTGGAACAGAAACTTTATAAAGACCCGAAAAGCATGCTCCAGGAGATCATCCAAGAGAAAGAGCGCGTTACGCCGACGTACAGAGTGCTTCACGAATCCGGTCCCGACCATCAAAAGAATTTCATGGTCGGAGTTTTCGCGGGAGAGAGGTGTATCGCGGAAGGATCGGGAACGTCGAAACAGGAAGCGGAAAGCAATGCGGCCCGCGCCGCGCTTGAAACAATAGGATAGCCATGGCTTTCTTAAAAGGACTCGAACTCCAGGGATTCAAATCGTTCGCGGGAAAAACGCTTCTCGATTTTCCTTCGCGCGTTGTTGCGATCGTCGGACCGAACGGATCCGGGAAATCGAATGTGATCGACGCGCTCAGATGGGTTCTCGGGGAGCGGGAAGCGAAACAATTGCGCGGCGGAACGCTCGATAACCTCATTTTCGCGGGAACGCCGAAAAAAGCGGCGGTGAGTCTCGCGCGGGTGGGGCTTCTTTTCGATAACACCGACGGGACCTTTCCGGTCGGTTCGAATGAGGTCTTTCTCGAGCGCCGCGTGGACAGATCGGGAACATCACAATTTTACATAAACGGCGACGAGATCCGGATGAGAGATCTCGTCCCCATGCTTGCGCGGGCAAAACTCGGCGCCCGCGGACTCACGATGATCGGTCAGGGACAAAGCGACATATTCGTCCAGAGTTCCCCTGAAGAACGCCGTCTCATGATCGAGGAAGTCCTCGGGCTCAAGGAGTTCAGAATAAAGAAAGCGCAGGCGGAACGCCGCCTCGCCGCGAGCGCGATTAATATGGATAAAGTGAGAGCGATGCTCGAAGAACTCCTTCCGCATCTCCGCCTTCTCCGCCGGCAGAAACATCGCTGGGATCGCCGGAGCGAGATAGAAAACGAACTTCGGGATCATGAGAACGCCTTCTTTTCTTTCCGGTACCACGCCTTTCGCCACGAACTCGATTCGCTTTCGCGCCCGTCGGAACATCTCGCCGCGAAGAAAGCCGCGCTGGAGGCGGAAGTGAAAGATCTGGAGGATCGGATCCGCGCCACCGGAGAGACGAGCGGGCAGGCGTCCCGCGCGAGGGAAATCCGCGAACGCGTCTCGGAGCTTTTCAGAAAACGCACGACGCTCGGGACCGAAATCGCGAGGATCGAGATGAAAATCGAGATTGAGAAGAAAGAATCTGTCGGTTCCGACGTTCCCGTTGCGGAACTGCGGAATTTCGTGAACGAATTTCGAAACAAGATCGACGACATCCTTTCGTCGTCCGATCTCGAATCGGTAAAGGAGATCCTTCTCGGATGGAAAAAGAAAGTGTCCGGATTTTTCGTCGAGAAAGCGCCGCGCGACACGAGCGATCTCGAGGCGGAGAGAAAAAAAACGACCGAAGAGATCCAGTCGGTCGATCGGGAAGTGAAGGCGCTCCGCGATGAGGAGGAGTCCATTGCGCGTGTTCAAGAAACGGCGAATCGCGAATTTCGCGCGTTTGTCGAGAAGCTTGAGGCAAAAAAGAACGAGATCCGCAAAATCGAACGTGACGCGCAGGAACAGTCCTTCGCCCGCGAGCGCGTCGCGATTCGCATCGAAGAACTTGAAAAAGACTGGGTGAATGCGGGACGTTCGCCGGAAGAACTGAAAAAGCTTCCGCATCGGGACGGCGCTTCCGATGAAGACGTTCACGGGATGGAGCGGAAGATTCTCCGTCTTCGCGGAGAACTCGCGGCAATCGGCGAAATCGACGAGAATCTCGTGAAAGAAGCGGACGAAAGCGAGGAACGATACGAATTTCTCACGAAGGAACTCGACGATCTCGAGCATGCGATTGCGGATCTCAAGAAGCTTATTGCTGAGCTCGACGAAAAAATCGGGGACGATTTCAAAAGTGCATTCAAGCAGATTAATGATGAATTCAATAATTATTTCAGACTTATGTTCGGCGGAGGGAAGGCCCATATGAAGATTGAGAGGAAAAGAACCGTACCCCGGAATGCCGATCCGCAGTCTAATGCGGGGGAGGAGAACCTCCCTCCGGACGCTTCGCAGGAGGAAGAAGAAAAAAACGAAATCGGAGGCGTTGAAATAGAGCTCAATCTTCCGAAGAAGAGAATCACCAATCTCGACATGCTTTCGGGGGGAGAGAAGAGCCTTGTCTCAATTGCGGCGCTTTTTGCGCTCATTGCCGTAAGCCCTCCTCCGTTTCTTGTGCTCGACGAAGTCGATGCTCCGCTCGACGAGTCGAACGCGAGGCGCTTTGCGGACCTCGTGGCCGAATTTTCCTCGAAGACCCAGTTCATTATTGTCACGCATAACCGCGCGACCATGGAGGCGGCGGATGTCCTTTACGGCGTTACCATGGCGGATGACGGCGTCTCGAAAATACTTTCCATGAAATTTGAGGAGACAAACGGGACCGTTCGGGGGAATTAACCCCGCGAGAGGAAGATGTTTTTTGTGCGAAACCCGATTGAGTTCCCGTGCCGGGGTTGACCATCACCCCGATTTCGTATAGGATTTATGGTGAAAAAACAGGAGATATGCTTGCAATAAAATTACGACCCGTAGGAAAAAAACACCAAAAGACGTATCGCGTCATCGTTGCGGAAAAACGCTCGAAGCTCGACGGGCGATTTGTCGACGACCTCGGTTGGATGAATCCCCATACGGATACGTTCAATGTGAAAGTCGAGGCGGCGAAGAAGTGGATCTCAAACGGCGCACAGCCGACTCCGAGCGTTCACAACATCCTCGTCCGTGCGGGGGCGATTGACGGTCCGAAGATTCCCGTACATGCAACTTCCAAGAAGAAGGGGGATGGCGAGCCGCAGCAACCGGTCCAGTCTCCCGCGCAGAACAGCGAGCCGCAGAAGCCG
>DYGP01000083.1 GCA_020724685.1 Candidatus Paceibacter sp. | reverse complement strand
GTGCGTTTATCTCTCCACATAAAGATAATTATACAGTATTTTCAGCTCCTTTCGTACAGTCTTGCCGCATCGCGATAGGGACAGTATTCGCACCGTTCCCCCATTTCCGGAATCGAATCGCCGTCAAGACATTCCTTTATCTTATTGATCGTCCCTTCTACCCATGAATCGTTTCCTATATAGGAGAGGATCTGCACGTCAAATTCAAGTTTTCCGTCGAACGCCTCCCTGTCCCTGCTCCCGTTCGCATATACGAAATATCCCGTATTCGAGACGGTAAAATCATTCCGGCGCAAAAGCCATTGGTAAATCTCCATTTGCCGTTTGTACGCCGCGCGATATTCCGCATCAAGCGTGATTGTCCCCTCGGTTGACGTCGCTTTATAATCGACCACAATGAGCTCGCCCTGCGGAGTGACCCAAACATCATCAACCGCTCCGGTGATGATAAGATTCGTCGGACGATGAAAATACTGCACTCCCCTGAAATTCTCCCTCCATTCGTCCATCATCTCGTGCCTGAACGGCACCGCGTCGATCCCGTACGCTCCCATGAGAGGATGAGGCTCCCCTTTTGCGCGGTGGGTGTCAAACTCTTTTTTGAGAAGCGCATCGACCGCGGAGTTGAGCGTGAACGGAAATCCCGGCGGACGACCGACGCCGATCCTCCGATCGAGATAAAAACACCGCGGACATTCCATAAAAAGCTCTATCTTCGAACGAGAAAGCTTGAATGGGTCGGTGCTCTTCGGATTATAAATATTTCGCGAACGTTGTCCTGGAAGTGCCACGGTGATAAATGTATGAATTGCGAGTTTCGAATTTTGAATGAATCCGGCAAATTCTTATCTCTTTTCGGAAATCGGCGGATAGAAATCTTTGTCGATGGTACGGTCAAAACACGTTCTTCCCGCATCATGCTCCCAATGTTCGTCCAATCCTCTCGAATAGGCGTCCGATTCGGGAATACGCGGACGCTCGGAATCGTATCCCACGGAGGGCTGATCAAACGTGGCGCACTATGTGAATGAGGTTTCCCCCGTCTTCCTGTATTCGTACGGTTCTTCCGTAGCGGGATCTTTCGGGACGGTGAATCCGCGGAGCGCATCGTTCAGAACGGAGAGATCCTCCGGAAGCGCTTCTTTTGATCTCCAATATTCCACAAGTTGCCATTGGATCGAGGAGAGATGCGAAATCCGCTGGTCGTCGAGCCTCCGCGCGCGTTCCGTTGCCGGCGAACCCGCCGTTACGACTCCGAACACGATGCTTGCAACGACAATCGCGGAGACCGCATAAACGAAACCCTTCACACCTTTCGTGAACGTCTTGTTTTTAAGGTCCCACAGATAAAACCCGAAAACCGATCCGGCGACAAAGAAAATCGAGACAAGCTTAAGAAGAAATCTCGTCGTTAACTCGCCTTTCAGAAAATTGAGAAGGAGCGCAACGAGTCCGCCGATGATGACAAGCGCCGTAACAAAGAGTGTAAAATGAACAAGCCATCGACGTATTTTCAATTCCTTTTTTTCCGGAACCGCCTTGTATTCCTTGTTCAGAAACAAATTCGTTCCGATATATACGGGAAATATGACAAAAAGCATCGCGATCGCCCATCGCATTCCCTCATACGCCCCCCGGGCATTCCAGTATCCTTCAAGCACGTCGGGAAACGAGACGTTGATGTATTGAAACGCAAGCACGAGAAAACTGATTGCACTCGCGTAAAGCGTTACGATTGCGAGAAGATGAAGAAAAAAATCCTTCGGCGACGTTTCCGGTTTTTTGATGGTTTGCATTGTTTGTTCCATGCCTCTCATTATACACGAAAACCCGCTTCCAATAAAGCGGGTTTTTTCTTCCATTCCTTAATACTTAATACTGTATACTAGATACTTATTTGA
>DYGP01000008.1:8852-14733 GCA_020724685.1 Candidatus Paceibacter sp. | reverse complement strand
AAATATTTTTGAATTAATTCGACCGTTTTATGTTTTTTTCTACACGTTTAATTCTACTACACTCATCTGATGCGCGCTGTGGACAACTTCGGTCATTGCCTCGGCCGCACCACGATATGTCCGAAAACGCGACCTTCCCCGAGGCACTGGTTCCTGCAGTAAAACACGAACGTGCCTTCCCTGTTCGCAATGAACCCTATGTTCGTAATCGATTCCGCGGGAATCGGCACGAAGAAATTGAAGTCCTGCGATTGGATATCGGTGTCTTTTTCGGAAAACACATTCAATTGAACCGCGTCCCCCTTCTCCACGATGATCGCGTTCGGAATGTATTCGCTCCCGGTCGCTTTGAGTTTGAATATCTTGAACTTTTCAGGTCTCCCTTCCGCCATCACTTCTTCCACATCCGCTTTTGTGAGCGGTGCGGTCTTGAGCGCTTCGATCTGCTTTTCGTAGGAAGTGAGGTTTTCGTTTTCCGCTATCTCCTTCGGCACGGGGGCGTTTGCCATCTTGGCATATGCATCGGGATCTTCGATGCGGTCCACGTCAACATTCTCCGGACCTTCTCCGACCCACATCTCTGCGTTTCCCGAAACATCCTCTTCGGGAGGCGTATTTTCCGAAACTTCGTTTTCGGGAACATTCGTCTCCTGAATGGAAACGTCTTCCTTGCCGAACGACACGACGGCGATAATGAGAGCGACCGCGACAACAATAAGTATTCCGACTAAGATTGTTTTTTTGTCTTTTTTCATGTTATTCGAAGAGGAATCCCCGGGTACACGACGTGACGTTTACGGTTCCAGTGGTCGGCGTTCCGCATTTCCTTCCGGTCGGAACGCTCATTCCGGAGAGAAGTCCGTTCGACGCGAATGCATTCGAACAGCTTGAATCGGTTCCGACGGTCGGATCGCTGTTATAGGGCACCACGATGACCGAGTACGATCCCGGACAATCCACGTTCGAATATGATGAGATCGACGCGGAACCGGTGTCCTGTACGAATATCGTCGAGTTCGGATTCGATCGTCCTCCTCTGAGATACACGCGGTATCCGTTCGCCCCGACATTCGTCCAGCTGACGCTGATTGCGCCTCCTCCGGACGTTTCCGAAGCGCTCACGGTGCTCACGGTCGACGGAGGAACCACGCACGACCCCGTCGTGATGTTTCTGCTCCCCCCCGACGTCTCGTTCCCGAGTGTGTCCCTTAGTTTCCCGTACACCGTGTACGGCGTTTCGCACGAGAGCCCGTTGAAAGTGTATGATCCCGAACTTGTCCAGCTGCTCCACGAACCCGCGCCGATTTTGTAGCTGTACGGAGAGCTGTTCATTCCCGAATGCGCGTCCGATCCGGAGAGCGTCACGCTGATGGAGCTTGCGCTCGTGCTTGATTCCGAAGGAGTCGGCGGATTCGGCGTCGGAGCCGTCGTATCGACGCGTACTGGACCCCAACAATACGAAGCGTAGTTTCCTGAGGTGATCGCCGGCGTCCAATTCCCATAGGCGTCACGCGCCCTGAAGCAGACATACCAGGAAGATCCCGTGGTGGTCTGAGACACGGACGAACCGTTCGTGAACGTATTTGAGCTTGATGTCCCCGGCTCGCACGGCGGCATGACTCCCGTATCCGCCCAGCAGTGGCGGACGTATGAGACCCCCGCCGGATCGCTCGCCGTCGCCGTCACGCTGGCCGAAGTCGTCCATGCGGTGCTCGGTCCGGAAATGCTGAATGTCGGCGGAGTCGAATCGCACTGATCCGTATAAAACGTGTATGTCGGCGAATTGACCGCCGCGCTGGCGAGTCCGGTTCCATTTCCATTGTTTTTCACAGTGAGCCCCGATTGCGCGATGTAGGTATATCCCGTTCCGCACGAGAGTCCCGTGTCGCTCCAGCATCCGGATGTCGAACCTACCGGAGAGGAATACGACGCAGCGCCCGAGTTTCGTATGATATTCCGGTAGTTATATGTATCTATGTCAGGATGGCTCGGGTTCACAGGATCGCTCCAGCACGCGGATATGGAGGTCTGCGTCGAACCGCCCTGATACATCGACATGCTTCCGAGCGTGCGTCCGGAATACGACGGGCTCGTCGGTCCTCCTCCGCACGCGTTCGTCGGCTGGATCGAGTAGGAATATGAAGTGTTTTGGTTGAGTCCGGAATCCACCAAGTCATATTGCGGGATCGTCGCGATGAGCGCTCCGTTCCTCCGGATGTTGTAGAGAGGAGCGGGACCTCCGCTCGGGAGATATGATCCTCCCCACCACGTGGAGAGCCACATTGAAGTGGGCGAATTCGCATAGATCGCAAAGTTGGGAAGCGATCCCGGGGTGGTGTAGGTCAAAACCCCGCTCGAAGAAGACATCACCGACGAGCCCGTCGGACCGTTCGCGACCACCGCATATTCATAGGTGCTTCCGCAGGAAAGCGTTCCGTTTCGGACGCTCTTCGACGTCGCTCCCCATGAATAATCAGGGCTTATCGTCTGCCAGCTCCCTCCGTTCACCTTTTCGTAAATGGTGTACGAAGTCGCTCCGGAAACCGCATTCCATGAGATGTCGACGCGTTCAAGCGTGGGCGTTCCCCCGTATGAGAACGTCGCCGAAACTCCGGTGGGAGCGGGAGGAGGACATTCCTGCGTGGAAAAAGATGTCGATCCCGCGGAGGTGAGATTCCCCAAGGCGTCCCTTATTCTTCCGTATACGGTATAGGACGTATCGCACGTGAGGCCTGTCACTATGTTGCTTGCCGAACTGTACCACGTATACGATCCCCCGTTTACGGATATGCCGTATGCGGACGAATTCAATCCCGACCCCGCATCGCTTCCCGACGAAATGGTTATCGCGGCGGTCGTGAGCGTAATCGTTCCCGTGGTCACCGTCGGCGGATTCGGCGTCGGAGCCGTGGTGTCTACTCTTGCAGTCAACGACGAGCTGTTTCCGCTCGTCACCCCGCTCGAATCTTCGGTGTACGCATACCACGTGGTGCCGTTGAGGTCAGAGGTGTGCGTGTAGCAGCTCGATCCGCTTCCCGAAACGTAGTTCCCGTTGTATGTCGTCCCTCCGATAACAAATCTCGCTCGCGTGGAATTTCCCGGATATCCCGTGACCGAAGCGCAGAAATTCCTCGAGCTTGTCCACGTGCCGTTCGGAGGCGACGAAGGACTCGGGGTACAAAGCGAGGTCCGTCCCAACGCATCAATACTGTCTCCGGAACAATACACCGCATTGCACGCTCTCACAGTGTAGTTTCCGTAACTTGTGGAACAGGTGAGCCCCGTGTGACTGAAACTCGTCACGTTCGCTCCCACAGTGCCTATGCTCGATCCATTCAGATAAATGGCGAAATACGATTCGTTGTTTGAATTGTCGTTCCACGAAATGTCGAGTTGGGTGGGATATGTATAAATATAGACATTCGACGGAGTTGCCGGAGTGCACGGAAGTGTGGTCCTGCTCGCGCTGTTCGATGCGGAAGACAATCCCCCTGCTTCGCTGTAAGACCTGACGTAGTATGTGTACGATGTATTACACGTGAGTCCCGTGTTTGTGTACGACGTCGTATTCGCCCCAACTGTCGCAACATGCACCGAATCCCGGTATATCCTGAATTCGGACTCGTTGCTTGAATTATCGGTCCACCGGAGCGTCACCTGCGTCTGAGACGTCGCGGCGTCGATCGAAAGCCCTGAAGGAGCGGCCGGGGTACACGAAGAAACGGTACATGAGGTATATGAATAATTGTTCGGCGTCCACGACCCTCCTGAACACGTCTGCGTCTCGGCTGCGCACGAACTGCCGCACGAAACCGATGAACTCTGGTAGCGCGTGCGCGTCGTTCCCGGATATACCGATGCATTGCCATCGTCACAATCCCCTCCGACACTCGCATATCCGGAAGGCAGGGACGATCCCGAACAGATATAGTTATTGACCGAACCGGTTCCGTATCCGTCGCCGTCGGCATCCGTGTATCCGGAAAGCCACCGGTATACGGTGGGATTGGCGTCGTTACAGTCTCCGCCGCTCGTAGAAGATCGGTATCCCGACGGAATCGACGAACCGTAGCAGATGCTTGTCTGCCCGTTCGAATATCCGTCACCGTCGTTATCGATATAGGCCGGGTTCAATATCCTCCACACGGAAGCATTGTTGTCGTTGCAATCGCTGTTGTTCCACGATGCTCCTCCCGGGAGCGTGCAGGCGGCACCCTCCCCCGAACCGGTCCCGTATCCGTCGCCGTCGAGGTCTTCATAATATGTGGATGGAGAAATGACGGAACAGGAAGAATAGGCATACGTCCCGCTCCACGTTCCGTTTGACTGACAATACTGCGTCTGGCTTGAACATGAACTGCACGCGGACGACGAAGCGTACCGCGTGCGGGAACTTGCGGACGGGGGCGAGGTGAGCGTGTACGATCCGCTGAACGAGCCGCCCGCAAGACACGACTGCGTCTCGCTCGTTGATCCGTAGGTTCCGCAGGCGGAGGTAAGCGCCGCGTACCGCGTGCGCGTCGTTATCGTTGCCGGAGAGGTTAATGAATACGATCCGCTGAATGATCCCGTTGACTGGCAGTATTGCGTCTCGCTGTTCGATCCGTATGTGCCGCACGCCGACGTTGCCGCCGCATACCGCGTCCTGCTCGTTATCGACGGGGGCGAGGTGAGCGTGTACGATCCGCTCCATGATCCGCCGGATTGGCAGTATTGTGTCTCGCTCAGATACCCCCACGTTCCGCAGGCGGAGGTGCGAGCGGAATATGCGGTTCTCGATGAAGGAGAACATGACGTTTGCGTATATGTTCCCGACCACCCCGTACCCGTACTGTTACAAGTTTGCACCTGGCTTATGCAATACGCGCCACATGAAGTGTATGATGTCGCATATCTCGTCCGCGTCGTTCCGGGCGTACAAACAGCACCGCACGTCCCCGCGGTGATCGAAGAGCTGTAAAAACAGTCCCCGAAGGAACAGGACCCGTTGTAGTAATATCTCGTTCCCGAACAGTAGGAAGAACAAGTCACCCCCTGACAGTAAATACAGTTATAATCATTCGAAGCGCAGAGCGCCGCCTTGGCTTCCGGCGCGCCGACAAGGGAAGCGGCATCTTCCGGAAAGAAACCGAATTGCGACGCGACCGAAAGCGCGATTGCCGCGGCGAAGATGATTCCCGCGCCCGCCCGCACCGCTCTGCTTGCGAGGACCTTTTTGAACGCGTCCGCACATGTAGCAAAAGAGAACATGAAAAAATTTACTTTTTATTATTATAGCACATTCGAGTTTCTTCGATCGCCCTTCGGACCTCATTTTCCGCCTTTTTCTTGTTCCACACGAGACTTTGATTCCTTCCGTCCCAGCGGATTTCGCAAAAATCCCTTGAATATCCGTCGCGAACCGCAAATGCGCGAAGTGCTTCTCTGAGCGCGCGCAGGGCATTCTCCTTTCCCGTGCATGAAAGAACGTACCTTCTCGGCGAAAACGAGCCGTAATTTTCTTCGACGTGCCGGATCGCCTCCGCGAGCCCCTTGGGCGTCGGAAGAAAAAAGACTCCCGTTTCCTTCGTGATGTGTTTTTTGGTCGGAAACGCCGTGTCCTCGGGAACAAGGAACGGAATGTCCGCGGAGAGACACTCCATCTTGAACCGGCTCACTCCCTCCCGATCGCTTGTGAGTATTCCCATCCGCGCCGAATTGATGATCCTGTTTATCCGCTCGGGATTCCGCGGGAGAAACCTGTTTGTCGGCAAGAACGAATACGGAAACTTGATGCGCGCGCCGAGTTTTTTTGAGAGCGTCGCGGCTTCTCTCCTGAGCGCTCTCTCTCCTTCGTCTCCCCCGTCCCAGAAATGGCCGAACTTGAGAAATCTTCTCTCCG
>DYGP01000008.1:0-8842 GCA_020724685.1 Candidatus Paceibacter sp. | reverse complement strand
CCGGAAGCAACGCCGCGGCTTTCACGAAAAGATCGTGCCGCTTGAAGGGCTCCCACGCGGCGATCTGGACTCCTGTATATCTTTTTTTCGTCCCGAGCGGCCTGAAAACGTCCGTATCCACGAAATCCGCGTTTGAAAATTCGAGCGCGATGGAATTCGGAAACCGCCGCTTCGTCTCCTCGAGCGTGGAAAGATCGTCAACGAGTTTCACGTCCGCCGTTTCGTTTCCGTTTATTCCGTGCCACCCTTTCCGTTCAACGAGATAAAAATACCTTTTTATCTCCGGTATTGCCCTCACTATTTCATCGCACTGATTTACGATGATTGCGCCCTTTTCCAGAACGCTCCCGCCCATCCTCGGACGCGCGAGTATGGCAAAAGAAAAATACCTGTCGCGCCATTGTGTCATAATAACAGTATACTACTAAAGACAATTTTTAATGTTTAATTTTTGAATTTTTAAAGAATTTCTAACTTCTTAATGTTTAAAAATTATGATTTTCTGCCTTTATTTACAAAATTAAAAATTCTCCATACTTTATACTTACTGCTTAATACGTAATACTCCTCCATGCCTGACACATCAAAACATCCGCATACCTCCGTTCTTGTGACTTTAGCCAATGGGGATTTCCTCGATCAGGCGAAACAGCTTTTCTCCTCGGTGTACTGGAATGCGGGATGGAAGGGAGACTACATGCTTCTCGCGCATGAGGACGTTCCCGAAGAGGGACTCCGGTGGTTTCGGGAAAGAGGGGTGCTTGTGTACAAAATCAAACCGATTTCAGATGCCTCCTACAAAGGGAAATGTTCCGGTGTCGTGTTCGATAAGTTCTCCCTTTTCACCCCCTACTTCAAACAATGGAAATATGTTGTTTATCTCGACGCGGACGTTATCGTCCGATCTTCGATCGACGGACTCCTCCGCTTCCGGGGGTTCTCCGCCGTCCCCGACGGCTTTAGCGAAGAGCTGAGGCGCGAATTCACGCGTCCCATAGTTTCGTTGCGCCGAGGATATGACCTGAAATCTCCCGTGTTCAATTCGGGTGTTTTTGTCATGGAAACGGAATGCGTCCCGGATGACGCGTTCGAAAAGCTTTTGGAACTGAACCGGCGATACGCTCCATACGTGCGGTACGGCGAACAGGCGATTCTTAATCTCTATTGGTTCCGAAAATGGCGCCGTCTCCCGGAAACGTACAACGTGCTTGTGAATCACAATCAATACAGAAATGTCCCGCCGGCGCGCTTCAGGAATGCCGTTATCGTTCATTTTGCGTGGAAACCTAAACCATGGGATCCGAAAAACGCGTTTTGTCGCGAATGGGAAAGAAACCTCGAACGCGCCGACCTGATTGACGTGCGGTCCGTCCCCTCTCCCGCAGTCGCTCTCCGTCCCTTCATGGTTTTGGTATACGGAATATTCTTGAAAATACTCGGAGGGGCGTGGAAAATGAGAAAGATGCGCCGCAAAGCAATCCCCGGCGCAAAGGAAAAATGGTTCCGTGCGATGTACCGCGTGGGGCGGATCGTCAAAAAAATTTCTCCGGCGCTTTACTATGCGCTCGGAGGGAAAAACTGATATTTTATGAAAGAACATCTTCTCGTCACGCTCGCCGACAGGAACTTCCTCGATCAGGCGAAACAGCTTTTCTCCTCGGTGTACTGGAATGCGGGATGGAAGGGAGACTACATGCTTCTCGCGCATGAGGACGTTCCCGAAGAGGGACTCCGGTGGTTTCGGGAGAAAGGGATACTCGTATATCGCTGCGAAGCGCTTTCGGGGTGGGAATGCGCGGGCGCATGGGGACATCCGTCGGCCGTCCTCGACAAGTTCTATATTTTCACGCCGTATTTCAAACAATGGAAACACGTCGTCTATCTCGACGGGGACATTATTGTCCGGGCATCGCTCGACAGGCTCCTTAACGTGAAAGGATTCGCCGCGCCGAACGCGCACGCGACGCCGCTTCGGAAAGAATTTGTGAAATGCACGAGAGAAAACCGAAGCCTCTTCCGGGAACTTAAACGGGAATATCCGCTCAAAGGAATCGCCTTCAACAGCGGCATTATGGCGATCAACACCGACATCATCGAGAATGATACGTTCGAAAAAATCACCGCGCTTTATCGGCGGTTCGGATCGCTTAATAAATACGGGGAAGAAGGGACGCTCAATCTTTTTTTCTATAAAAAATGGGAGTTGCTCTCCTTTCTTTTCAATATATATCCGTTCTTCGCCCACAAAATCTATGGCGTTCCCTACGAAAAAATCGATGGTATCGCGCTCCATTTCGTCCGTGGATCGATCATAAAACCGTGGCTCGAAGCGTCCTTATTCTACAAAGAATGGAAAAGAAATCTTGAAAAGGCGGAGGAAATCGATCTTTCGAAAATACCCGAGGGAAGGGAAATGTGGCCGCCCGAGGCCGAAGACAAAGATTATCTCCTATCGCTTCCCGCGCGAAAATTCATCGGTTTCTATCGGAGGGCGTTCCATGCGATTGACTGGATGATCGGCCAAATCGGCATTCTCGTAAAAAAATTGTCGCCGGCGCTTTATGAACGGATCAGAATCAAAAAATAAGGACTCGGTCCTTGTCACCCTTGCGAACAGAGCTTTTCTCGATCAGGCGAAGCAGCTCTTTTCCTCCGCATACTGGAACGGAGGGTGGAAAGGAGACTATCTCCTTCTTGCGCATGAGGATGTGCCCGAGGAGGATCTTGTGTGGTTCAGAAAGAAAGGGATTGAGGTGTTTATGTGTAGAGCGCTGACGGAAAAACCGATAGCCGGGGCGAAACACCCGTCGGTCGTTCTCGACAAGTTCTATCTTTTCACGCCATATTTCAAACAATGGAATCGGGTTATATTCCTTGATGCCGACATCATTGTTCGCGCGTCCATTGAACGTCTCGCCAATCCCAAGGACGCTCTTCTCGCTACGAGCGCGAACGGAACCTCTCTTCGGGACGAATTCATAAAACAGAAAAGAGAGAATGGTCGCCTTTTCAAAGAACTCAAAAAAACATATCGCCTTGCGGGAAAGGCGTTCAATAGCGGTGTCATGGCATTCCGGACGAAAATCATACGCGAAGATGCTTTTGATACACTTCTTAACCTCTACAACCGCTTCGGCGGACTGAACCGGTATGGGGAAGAAGCGACTTTCAACCTTTATTTCTATAAAAACTGGGACATGCTGCCCATGCTCTACAACATGTATCCCCATCGCGCGTATTACCACTTCGGAATC
Organism: Candidatus Paceibacter sp.; assembly: GCA_020724685.1. Taxonomy (GTDB): domain Bacteria; phylum Patescibacteriota; class Minisyncoccia; order UBA6257; family GWB1-50-10; genus GWA2-45-9. Next base: position 5,588 of record DYGP01000008.1, on the reverse strand, counting down.
CCCCACGAAGAACTCCGGGGAATCATCATACACTTCGTATATGAGAACATAGAAAAACCCTGGATCAAATCTTCCCCCTTCTATGAGGAATGGAACGTAAATTTCCAAAAAGCGGACGAAATTGACATTTCCCGTCCCCAATCCCCCGCAAAAACCTGGACGATGCGGGAAGAACGCGCATACCTCCGGAAGCTTTCCAAGGGAGGGATTTCCATATTTCTCAAGAAAGCTTACCGCGAAACACTCTTCGCGCCTTATCGTTTCTTTCATTGGACGCTTGGAAGAGTCGGGAAACTCATCAAGGCGATATCCCCTTCTTTGTACCGAAAACTCAAAAATATGAGACCCGCATGAGAATATCCGTCGTCATACCGGTCAGAAACGGAGAAAAGACGCTTCATGCGTGCCTTTCTTCGGTGCTTGCCCAAAAAGACGCTCAATTCGAAATAGTTGTCGTCGACAACGCGTCGTCGGACAACACAAAATGGATCATTGCGGACTTTGCAAAACAACATCCGAACATAAAATACGTATTTGAAGAACGGCGGGGACGCGGACACGCACGAAACGCGGGCGTGCGTTCTGCGGACGGTGATATTATCGCGATGACCGATTCCGACTGCGTCGTTCCGGAGAGCTGGCTTTCTTTGCTCGTCAAGCCCATTGTCGAGGAGGACGAACTGGCGGTTATGGGATTTCAGGAAGGAGCGGGAAACAATTACTGGTCGCGGGAACAACAGAAGGAAAACGAACGTTTCATACGCGCAAAACGGGAGAGTAAATATATCCCCCACCTCGACACAAAAAACTTCGCCATCCGAGGCGACGTGATGAAAAAATATATGTTTAACCCCGAACTTATCGGATGTGAAGACTGGGATCTCTTCCTTCGATTGAGAAAGGGAGGAATCTCCGTACGTTTCCTTCCGGATGTCATAGTGCGCCATTTCCACGACTCTTCAATGAAAGAACTTTGGAATACGCAGTTCGTAAGGGGCATGAGTATCGGGGAGATATTCTCGATGCACAGGCACGATCCCGACATATCGAAATTCATGGATGAGGATGAAAGTGCGGAATCGCGAAAATTCATAAACTATCTCATGTTCGTACCCCTTGTCATATCTCTCTTTATAAAGGATTTCCGTCATGCGCCGTATCAGATCATTGCCGACGGCGGATGGAGGGCGGGTTTTTCCTTTGGACTTCTGAAGGCGCGCCCTGAATTCGCGCGGACAAGCCTCAGACGGGAACAGCTCGGTATTCAAATGGAGGCAAACGAGATATATGCGATTGCACGGGCAATCACCCCTCCCTTGAATATGCTCATATTCGGACTCGGAAACGACTCAATCTTCTGGCACGAGACCAACGCGGGAGGGAGAACGGTGTTTATCGAAGACGACGAGGAATGGTTTTCCCGCATCGCAAAAAAATATCCCGATCTCGAGACGTACCGGATTTCTTATGGCACCTCCGTCGACGAATGGAGAAGGTATTTCAAACGCGAGGAAATGCTTGCGCTCAACCTTCCCGAGTCGGTGCGAAACACGGCGTGGGACATTGTTCTCGTCGACGGACCCGCGGGATACTCGCCCGAATGCCCGGGAAGAATGAAAAGCATCTACGAATCCTCCCGACTCGTAAAAAATGGCGGAATCGTCTTCGTCCACGATTCGGAAAGAGATATTGAACGAGAATTCGGAGAGAAATACCTCGGAAAAGATATTTTAAAGGAGGTTAAGGGACGCGCGCTCCTCCGCGCATACCGCGTCCATAAAGAGAGATAATTCCGAATGAATTTCTGCACACTTAATACTCTCTACTTAATACTTGCTACTAATTTATATATCCCCCGTTGGAAGACTTGCGAGAAAACCCTCGTATTTCTTCACCACTTCTTCCGTATCCCCGTCTGCGAGAACCCTCCCTTTCTCGAGGAGTATCGTGCGGGGACAGTATTTTCTTATTACGTTCGTCTGGTGGCTTACGAGCATCACCGTCGCATCCCCTTTCAAGAAATCCTCCATTTTCCCTATCGCCCTCTTTTGAAATTCGGCGTCCCCTCCCGCTTCAAACACTTCATCAAGGAGTATTATCGAGGGACGGCGTTCCGCGACAAAACTGGTCACTGCGGAAAATCCGAGACGCGCCGACATTCCCGAGGAAAATTGGAATATCTTCGTATCGAGAAAATCGGCGAGCCCGGAAAATTCCACTATCTCGGGGATTTTTGCCGCTATCTCTTTTCTTGAGATTCCAAGGATTGCGCCCACAAGATAGATGTTTTCCCGCATGGTGAGACGCTGATTGAGCCCGATGCCGAATCCGTTGATATACATCGCGCGCCCGTTTATCTCCAGGGAACCTTCGTCTTTCTCGTATATTCCGGAAATGAGCCTGAGAAGCGTGCTTTTTCCGCACCCGTTTCTGCCGATAAGTCCCACCACCTCCCCGGGCGAGCATTCGAACGACACCGAATTGATGGCGTCGATCGATTTTTTTTTATATCCCCCCGAAAAAAGGAAAAGGATTGTGGCGAGGACGCCCGCGTCTCTCAGTCCCGTGTGAAACGTTTTCGATATGTCTTTTGCGACTATCCTCTGCATGAATTGGAAAATAAAAATTTTATATATACTTAATACTTTATAAAAATACTCTCTATTTGTCTTACACTAATTCCGAGAATCGTCCCTTGTATTTCCCAAAAACCCCCATTCCGAGAAAAAGTACGGCAATCCCCGCTCCGAAAAGCGTCGCGATCATCCACAAGGACGGAACAGTGCGATACAACATGACGTCGCGTGCCATCGAGAGAAAATAAAAGAGCGGATTAAAAAGATTTGCCGAATAGGCAAAACTTTCCGGACGGGCGACATAAAATATGGGAGTGGCGAAAAAGAGGAGTTGGCCCGCGATATTCCATACGTTTTCAAAATCGCGCATGTACGTGCCTCCTGCGGCGAAAAGGAGGGAAAGACCGAGCACAAAGGGGGCAAAAGTCAAGAATACGAGCGGATAAAATATCACCCACGCGATCGGGAGTCCGAAATATGCCATGGCCCCGACGACGAGCGCAAGTTCGAATGCGTGCGAGAATACGGATTCTATGAATTGAGAGAGTACGAACGCCTCGAGGGAAATGCCGTTCAGTGATTTGATGAATCCCCCATTCGTGTGAATTGCCGAAATTGAGAGGGAAATCGTCTGACGGAAAAAGTTGAATCCGGTGATTCCTATCAGAAGATAGACGGGATAGTGCTCAATTCCCGTATCGGAGAATGCCGCGTGGCGCACAAGGAGGATAATGACAAAAAGACTGAGCGGCACGAGAAGATACCACGCCACCCCGAGGTAGTTCCCCTCGTTCCTCAGTTTGAAATTCGTCTTTGCGAGCGAGAATCCGAGCCTGACGGTCTCTCCGATTTTCCGAAACAACGGCCTCATAGTGGAATTATACACGAGAATCACCCCCGGAATCTGCCGCCTCGATTGCGGTGCGGATCTTTTCCGTAAACGCTCCGATATCGAAAGCGCGCGCCCTCTCAACGCATGCGTCCCTGTAATGTGCGGGATTTTTTCTCAATCTTTCCGATATCTCTTCGATCGCATCGGCGATTTTCTCGGCGGTTATTCCGTCGATGAGCATTCCTGTTTCCCCGGTCACCGTTTCCCTGTATCCCCCTTCGTTCGGGGCGACTACCGGCTTTCCCGCGGCCATCGCCTCGACAACATTCATTCCAAAATCCTCATCGCGCGTCGTCGTCACGAATCCGTCGCATTCCGCGTAGAGCGTTCTCAGTTTGTCCGCGTCCACCCAATGGAGGAGTTTCACGTTTTCCGGTTTCATCTTCTCGATACGCGCCTTGTAGGATTCGAACTGCGCCGCGCCGCTTTCGTAACTCCCCACAATAACCAGTCTTTTGTGCGGAAGGCGGCGGAATGCTTCCATTTGGAGTTCGATTCTCTTGTGCGCGGTCAGCCTGCTCACCGAAAGCCAATATCCACTTCCCTCCCTCCATTCGTATCCCGACGCGTCCACGGGAGGATTGATAATCGCGCTCTCTTTTCCGTAATATCTGCGTATTCTCCCCTGCGTGTTCTTTGAATTGCACACCCACACGTCAACCGATCGCGCGTAGGAAAGCGTCAGACGCCTGTTCACCCATACCCACGCGGCATAGAAGGGAATGTGCCATTTTGCGAGTACGTATTTTCTGAGAAATCCCCCGAATTCCCACAATTCGTTCAATGGTCCGTGCACGTACCACATGTTCGGATGGTTCCGGAGCGCGCCCGACATCGCCCATTCGCCCGAGATTATGAAAAAATCGTATTTTCCCGAAAGATCGAGTCTCCTGAATTTCCAGAACGCGAGCTGGTGTCTGAACGGGGCCTTTCTGGGAACCCGCCCAATGGAATGGATCCGCCCAAGCACGTCGGCGAATCCCATTTTCTTGATCTTCTCCGCGTCGATGTTTGTCGTATAAATATCGGCATTCAGTTCCCGCGCGAGGAAAAGAGTGACCATCTCCGATCCCCCTATGTTATCCATGAAATTGTTGAAAACCGCTATGTTCATGATTTCAAATTAAAACAATCTCGCCCGGGAGATCGTGTTCCTGTCGGCACTTTTGGTGCGTTGAGTCTTCATTATAATACAAAATCAAGGACCCGGCTCGAATTTATAAAGATGCAGGCCCTCTTGGCTCGATCCGATGGAACGGAATCCTGCACATTCGAATTCTTCCGAATACGCATAATCTATGCGGTGTTCCCGCGCAAGTGCCCGCTTCCCTCCGCAATCCTCCGACATGAATGAGCTGTATTGAAGAAAATTGTTCGAGATGATGGACGCTTTTGAATCGAGTGGATAGTTTTTCGTCGCCGCGCCCACAACAAGCCCCTTCCACGGAACGGAAATAAATCGTGCTTCCGAAATGCCGGAGAAAAGGCGCAGATCGTCCTCGGTGAGGTATCGGTTTGCGGGAGCTCTCGGCGAAATCACCGAGCCCCCGGACGGCGTCATCGCGCGAAGCGTAAGTTTCCTCCAGGAATCGCCTGCGGTGTAGGAGAGAGAGAGAAAGAGAAAAACCAAAAGCACGGCTGCTTTTGCGGCAAGAACCGCCCTCGGTCCGGCGAAAGACGGATATCTCTCTGTAATTTTTTCGAATGCCCACTGAAACCCGAAGCCGGCGGCGACAGTGAGAAGAATCGAGGTGACGACAGCCGTGCGCGCGTAGTCGATGATAAAAAAATATTTCGTATAGTTGTAGACTCCCCAGAAAAGGAGGCCGACACTGAGGGAGGCGAGAAATCCGTACATTTTTTTCTTTACCGACTCGACGGCGCCGGGAATTATAAAGAGAAGAACCCACCACGGAACAATGCGCCACAAAGGATAAGACGGAATTCCCCCGTCCTGATTCTCCCGGAGCATGAACGAGCGAACGAGACGGAGAAAATCCGACGCGTCCTGCGCCTGGAGAAACACGATAAGTGATCCTGCGGCGAAGAGCGCGAGCGCAAGAAGTGAACCGTATGCGAGTATCTGCGCCCGCCGCTTCCGCTTTTCCCGGAAAAAGTCG
>DYGP01000007.1 GCA_020724685.1 Candidatus Paceibacter sp. | reverse complement strand
GAACCGTATCTCAGTTTCCTCGTTGGGGAACAGGCTCTCACCTCCCCTACCGGTCATAGCCTTGGTGAGCCATTACCTCACCAACTAGCTGATCGGACCTAGGCCGATCCTAAAGCGGCTTGCGCCTTTACCCAGCCTCACTTTTGATTTCAATTGCACTTTCTTGAATTCGTTTCAACAACTCGCGCTTACTGCTGCCGTGTTGTTTTAGTTTCAACTCTCTTCGTATTGCATCGGATCTTGAACGGTACACTTCCGCATATACCAAGACCCAACAACCGAAATTGCGACGAGTTGATCTATTTAAATTATTATTATGCGACTCCAAGCGCTTTTCTAGATTCGAAGTCAGACCGATATAAAAATCTCCGCGAATACTATGCTGAAGCATATATACCACATGCATAATAATAATTTTAAAGAATTAAAACCAAAAGTGAAGCTGGGACTATCGGGAATTAGTTCGCCTTTCGGCGAATTATGCCCGTCTTCAGGGTACGTACCAAGGTGTTACTAACTCGTTCGCCACTCACCACTGCATAGCAGTGGGAACACCAAATCACAAGCACCAAATCACAAACAAATCACAATGACCAAAATCAAAATTTCAAAACAGTAATGCTTATGGAATTTAGAAAATTGGAATTTGGATATTATTTGGAATTTGGGATTTGAAAATTGATGTTTCCAGTGCTACGCACTGGTGCGTTCGACTTGCATGCCTTATCCACGCCGCCAGCGTTCATCCTGGACCAGGATCAAATCCTCAATAAAAATAGATTGGGACAACTAAAAAATTTCTTTCTTCGTTTTTAAAATGAAAAGAGCAGTCGTTTCAGTCGCAGGTATGAGTATAGGGTATTTTCTTATTATGTCAACCCCGCATCAGGGAGATCTTTGAAAACGGTTTTTGGGAAAATAAGGAAAACTCAAAACCTTGCCATGCGCGGGAATCCGTGTAATAATTCCCCTGTTTTCAAAATAGACTATGAAAAAAGAAATTCATCCGAAGTTCTTCGAGCATGCCACGTTCGAATGCGCGTGCGGGAACAAAATGAAGATAGGAACTACAAAAGAAACGGTGAAAGTGGAAATCTGCAGCAAATGCCACCCGTTCTACACCGGGTCTCAGCAGCTCATCGATACCGCGGGACGCGTCGAACGCTTCAAGGCGCGTCAGGCAAAAGCGTCCACGACGCCGACAGTAAAGAAAAAAACGAAGAGGGTCGCCAAGAAAAAAGTATCCGCAAAAAAATAACCTTCCATGGAGCTTCACGCGCAAACGAGAACGGAACTCGGAAAGAAATCAAAATCGCTTCGGAAGGCGGGACGCGTTCCGGCTGAACTTTTCGGACACGGCATCGAAAACAAGCACATAAGCGTTCCCGCAAAGGAATTTTCGAAAATCTACGCTGATGCGGGAGAGAATACGGTACTTACCCTCGTTATCGACGAAAAGGAAAAATTTCCCGTACTCGTCTCCGACGCCCAGTTCGACAGTCTCTCGCAGACATTCATGTCGACGGCATTCAGGGCGGTGAAGAAAGACGAGAAGATAACGGTTACCGTGCCGATCGAATACACGGGAACCGACATGGCGGCGAAAAACGGCTTCCTTCTTGTGAAGGTTCTCGACGAGATAGAAATAGAAGCGTTTCCGCAGGATATCCCCCACTCGTTCGTAATCGACATAACTCCCATTGACGCGCTCGATAAATCGATTGAAATCAAGGACGTTAAGATCCCGAAAGGCGTGGAAATAACGATCCCGAAGGAAACAGTCCTCGTAACGGTGACTGAGAAGGCCGCGGAAGAGGTCACGGAAACCCCTCCGGAAGAAGAAGCGGAATCCGGTAAAGAAATAGGAAAGCCCGCGGAAGAAAAAAGCGAAGGAGGAGGAGCTGAAAAATAAAGAGAAGACTTTCCCCGCTACTTCCAAAGTAGCGGGGATTTTTTTGTTCGCGAAAAGCCGGAAAATAGGATATACTCAACCCATACCGATGCGACGCGAAAGAAACAGGAAAATCGTACGGGATATAGGGTCTGAAGACAAAAAAACGGTAAATGTTTTTTCTCTTCGGTACATAAGGATTCCGCTCACTTCCGCGGTGCGGTATTTTTGTTTCGGAATCATAACATTCTCGTTTCTCTTCGGATCGGTGAACGCCCCGCAATATTTCGCTTCCGCGCAAGAAGAGCAACAGAACCGAAGCGTCCAGGAAGAACGCGCTGAACTCGAACGTCAACTCGCCGAATACGAAAAACAGATCGAGGAAACGCAGAAAACGATTGACGAATACAAGAAGGAAGGAAGTACGCTCCAGAACGAGATTTACACGCTTAACGCGAGGATAAGCAAGCTGAATCTTCAGATCAAGGCGATCAACGTGAATCTTTCGAAACTGAACGAAGACATCACCGAGACCCAGAGGCAGATAAACCGGACGGAAAACAAAATCGGAACACACAAAGAGGCGCTCTCGGAAGCCCTTCAGAAGGTCTATGAATCCGACAGCGAAAACCTCATCACCATCCTTCTCGCGCACGAAAAACTTTCCGATTTCTTCGGCATATTGAACGATATTGCGCTCGTGCAAGACAATCTCCGCGTCTCGCTCGAAAACATCACGAAGCTGCGGCAGGAACTCCTTGAGCAGAAACAGCAGCTTGCACTTGAAAAAGAAGACGTTGAAAACCTGAGGGTGATCCAGCAGGCGCAGAAGAACAATGTCCAGTACACCCAAAACCAAAAACAGACCCTCCTCAAGGAGACAAAGGGAAAGGAATCCGAATACCAAAAGATTCTGAAAGAGAAACAGGCGACGGCTGCGCAGATACGAACGCGCATATTCGAACTTCTCGGAGGAGGACAGCTTACGTTTGAAAAAGCGTATGATTTCGCCAGACTTGCAGAGAAAGCAACAGGGGTCCGTGCATCACTCATACTCGCAATCTTGAATCGTGAATCTCTGCTGGGAAAGAATGTCGGAAGATGTCTCTATACAACCGCAATGCATCCGACACGCGATGTCCCATATTTTCTTGAACTTACAAAGCGTCTCGGCATTGATCCGTTGTCTGATTTTGCAAAAGTATCGTGTCCTAATCAACATGGAAAATATGGCGGGGCAATGGGGCCAGCACAATTCATTCCATCAACATGGAGGATCTATGAAAACAAAATTTCTGCAGTAACCGGCAATAATCCACCGAACCCATGGAGTAACTCTGATGCATTTGCCGGAACAGGTGTATATATAAAAGACCTCCTTGCTTCGGCGAGTTGTATTGACTATGCAAAAACAAATCAAAACACCGTTCCCTATCAGACGCTTCTTGAGCGATGCGCCGCAGCAAAATACTACTCAGGCGGAAACTGGTATACATATAGATTCTGGTATGGAGACCCCGTTGTTCAACAAGCAAATAAATACGAGGACGATATTGCAGTACTTAAGGGAAACTAATGCAGTTGTTAGTGGTTAGATTTTAGTTGCTAGCAAGAAACCGCCATTCGTGGCGGTTTTTTTTCCAAAAACTAACAACTCTAAGCTAAAAACTAGCTTTGAAATGCTTGAACAATCTTATCCATATCACCTTCTAACACTTTTTCGATGTTTGAAAATTTCTTCCCAATACGGTGATCGGTTATCCTGTCTTCGGGAAAGTTATATGTACGAATCTTTTCAGAGCGATCTGCGGTACCAATCTGTTCTCGACGAATCTGGTCTACTGATCCGACTGCTTGCTCGCGCTGAATCTCAAAAAGTTTTGCGCGAAGTACCTCCATCGCCTTCTCTCTGTTCGCGTGCTGTGTACGCTCTTCTCGACAACTCACCACGATCCCCGTCGGCTTGTGTGTGATACGCACAGCGCTTTCCACCTTGTTCACATTCTGTCCTCCGGGACCCCCTGCGCGGGAAAATGTCACCTCGAGATCGCTGTCTTTTATCTGGACTTCCTTCGCTTCCACGATCGGAAGCACCGCGACTGACGCCGTCGACGTATGGATCCTTCCCTGCCGTTCCGTCACGGGCACCCGTTGCACGCGATGGACTCCCGATTCCTGTTTGAGCGCGTCATAGACGCCTTCCCCTTTTGCTTCTGCAACAAGCGTCTTGTATCCGCGGGCACCCGACTCCGAAGCGTCAAGCACGGAGAAGCTCCAATTCCTTTTTGCGCAATATTTCTGATACATGCGCGCCAAATCGCCCGCGAAAAGCGACGCCTCGTCGCCTCCCGCCCCCGCGCGAATTTCCACGATGATTTTCTTTATGTTTTGAGTATCCGTCATACGTAGACCATTAAACCCCAAAAATGAGGCTGAAACAAGAACGAGTGGATTACTGTATTCCCGAGAAAAGTTTCATGCGACGCTCCGTGACGTCTTCAAGGTATAAAACGCTTTTCGCGAGAAGTTTGTACGGAGCCGTTTCTCCGGGATTTTCCCCGAGGCTTTCTTCCAGTCCGCGTTTCCAGGCGAGCCGGAGTTCGGTGGAGATATGAATGAGCGAGATGCCCGCGGCAATCGCCGCGGTGAAATCGGCATCCGAGATCCCCGATCCGCCATGAAGGACGATCGGGACGCCCGCCGCCTTTCGTATTTCAGCGATGCGTCCGGTATCGAGTCTCGGATTCGGAACGTTTTTGAGCATCCCATGGATATTTCCTACGGCGGGAGCAAGCATATCAACTCCCGTCTCCCTCACGAAACGCCCTGCATCCTCCGGAGAGGTGAGGTTATCGGAGTCCACCGCAGCGCCTTCAGGAATCGCATCGAGAAGCTTCGAGGAAGTGCCGATGTATCCGAGTTCCCCTTCGACGATGATTTTCCTGAACCATCCCGAGCGTTTTCTCACGATATCAACGGCGATTTTCGTTTTGGCGATGTTTTCCTCAAGGGGAAGGTGCGCGGCGTCGAATATGACGGAATCGCATCCCGCGCGTGCGGCTTCATCGACTTTCTCGAATGAACGCGTGTGATCCGCATTCACGTACATTTCGATTCTCTCTCTCCGATATGCGTCGCGGAGCGCGATGATGCGGCTGAATCCCATGAATTCATGCTCTCCCTCAGAAACCCCGACCACGACGGGCAAATTCATTTTCTTTGCGATCCGAGCAACGGCATTCATCTGCTCCAGCGTCGCCACGTTGAAATGGGCAATCGCCGTCTTCCCTTTTTCCGCTTCCCTGACAACGTCGGTAAATGTTCTCATAGAACGATTATAAGCTTATTTTCCCCCTATCAAAATTTTCGACAAGCAGATTTTCCGTTTCCATCTCGCCCCCGACATATTCCGAAAAAATCTTTGTCCACATGGCCTCGCGCTGATGATACGAAAACGACTCCATTCTTCCTTCCATAAAGGATACGAGAGACATAACAGTGTCTTCAAGGTCAAAACTTACAACTTCTTTCTTTCCATTGTCTTCAAACATTCCGCCAACCCAATCAAGATCGTGCCAAAGCTCCCCCTCAAAATCGTCATATTCAAGCGCAAATCTAGCAAAGTCGCGCTCTCCTCGTGCCCAATGTAAAGATTCTGGATTCACACGAGGAAGAACTAGCCTTTTGTCGTTTGGGTTCTCCTTCCATAGATATCGCTGAACAATCAACCATTCTCCAGAATCCGCGACATCGGGTTCAGGAACGTCGCCGCGAAGAAGTGAAATAAGGCGCCCCGAAAAATCCGATTGAGAAGAGTGGTGCCTGAAAAGATTCGAATAAAACTCTATCTCGTGGAAATAATGAAGGAGAAGCGCGAAATCCCGGATGAATTTGCCGGGAATATCCATCTTTATCGGATTCAGAAACACGATCCCGAATTCTTTCAAATGACTTACGTTATGGTGTTTTTTCTCCGCGAATTTTTTTCCGATATCCATCCACTTCGCGCCCATAACCTTGAGTTCGATCGGTCTTTCTTCGAAATCGCCCGCCGAGATGCCGCGGTACGCGACGTCGAACGTCTGGTGCATCCATTCGTTCGGTTGGATGAACCGAAGGGCGCTCAGAATTTCGTCGAAATCTTCCCGGGCGAAAAGTTTTTCCACCGAAGAATGTCCCAAAAAAGCGAGAAGTGCTTCGGGAGGGTTCTTTTTCAAAATTTCGCGCGCTTTTTCTTTTTTCAAAAAAAATCCGTTTTTCGTCCCCGCCGTCTTTTTTGCGAGAAAAGCCGCTTTCTCAAATTCGGTTTCTCCGGGAAACTTCTGGAGTAACGAGAGAAACTGTTTCTCGTGCCCGTAAATCGCGCGCCTGAGACATCCACGGACATGTCCCGCGCTTCCTCCCCCGGAGTTTATCTTCTGGAGAACGCTTCGTATTCTCTGCGCATTCAGGTTGGCGACGTCTTCGAGAACGCCGCGGCGGGAGGTGCGCTTCACCATCTCTGAATCGAGTTTTTCCAACGATTCCGGCGAAACTCCCAGGATCTCACCCAATGTTTTCGGCGCATCCATGATTTTTCCTTAAAGTCTTTCAATATCAAGTTCGACGTTTTTCCATCTCGGACGGGAGAAGTCTCTCGCGCGCAACACGCCCGCAGTCGCACCGACGCATTCGACAACCGACGTCGCGTTCGCCGCGCCGAGACGCAACGCGTGTCCTACATCTCCCCCTCCCTGCAAAAGACCCGCAACAAAACCCGATCCGAAGGCATCGCCCGCACCGGTCCTGTCAAGAACGCCGCGGTCGCGGAATATTCCCGCGCGGTATACGTATGAACCGTCCGATGCGGACGCCCCGCGCGCGCCGTCGGTCATAACGGCAATTCCGGGCACGATCCTGTCGAGCTCCTTGAATATCTTGCGCTCCTCACGATACGGAACATTTGTAAAAAGGGACGCCTCTTCCCGGTTCATAATGATTGCGTCCAACCGGCCGAAAAGCTTCTCGATTTCGCTTTTTTTCATTGAGAGATACTGCCGCGAAGGATTCATGGCGATTTTCGTTCCGTTTTTCTTCATCGAAGAGACAAATGAGCCGATGACGGAAAGCGGTATTTCTCCCGGAACAACATACGCCCATCGCGCTTTTGTTTTCGCATGCGAAATGTCTTCGTTCCGGATCGCGTCGGTCGCGCCCCTGTATACGAGAATGGTCCGCTCTCCCCCGGGAGCCATAAGTATTACCGCATATCCCGTTCCTAATTTTTCCCTTGTGCCGACAAACGGCCGGATTCCTTCCGATTTGAGGCTTTTTACGATCTCCTTACCCGCAAGATCGTCTCCGATGGCGCCGATCACCGCCGTGCGAAAACCCTGTCTTGCAAAAGTAATCGCGGCGTTGTGCGCTCCTCCGCCTCCCGCAAAAACGGGTTTTTCCACTTTTATTTTCGATCCGAGCGCGAAACATTGCGCTTCACCCGAAGCGAATGTGATCCTTTCGACGCGGCTTTTTTCCTTTGCTGCCCCGAAGAGCGGGCTTCGGATAAAAACGTCTCTCGTTATGGTGCCGAGCGTCACGATATCGAACATGCTTTCATTATACCGCAGAAAACACTGAGGCGACAAAAAGAGGGCCAAAGGCCCCCGGTGAAAAAATGTCCTAATCCAGAACTGCTTCCGATATCTGCGATATCATGCTCGGGGAAAATCTCGGTTCCGGGACGCGTCTCTTCATTCCGACGATATTCGGCCCGGAAACGCGCTCCAATAGGGCAACGTTTTTTCTGATCCGAAACTCATCCTCTCTCAGTTTCTTCTGTTTTTTTTCAAAACTTTTCATCTCCTCCCCCATCTCAATCACCGAGAGTGGCGTTTCGTCACAGAGAAAGACGCCGCTTTCTTCCGAAAAAGACACAAAACCCGTATCGTCCACGGTTTCCGCAATGAGATTTGCCGCATAGAACTCACAGCTTTTACTTGCACAGTTCCCCGCGCAATAACACCCTTCGCAACATGCAGGAATTTCTTTCATGACACCTCCGTATTTTATTCGTTTAAAAGATCAGTGGATTGAGTCGTCATTGTATCAGGTTGCATCGGACGAGACAATGTCGTCCAGCTCCTCAAGATTCATGTCAAGCACTTCGTCATTCTCCCCGAAAAGAAATTTTCCCCTGAATCTCTTTCCCTCGAGAAACATCGGGACCCAGTGCCGATCATCCGGCCACATTTCGTCAAACGGGATTTCTCCGCGCAAAAACCACGCGGGGCGCATCTCATCGGACTCCCGCGGTTCACCTTCAAACACGGAGGAATGAAAAACATGCACTTCGAGGATCTCGGGATTTCCCTTAAATTCAAATTCGATGATGCCTCGCTTCTCAATGTCACGCACAAGAATCCCGGCCTCTTCCTCAACCTCTCTCCGTGCCGCATCTTCGATCGATTCTTCCGCGGAAACTTTCCCTCCGAACCCGTTCCACCGTCCCGCGCCGAATCCCCGCTTCTTCATCCCGAGAAGAACCCGTTCGTCGTCGTGGATCATGCAAAGAGTGAGAATTTTTTTCTTCGGCATCTTATTTTCGGTTTTTTTCATTCGCTTTTTCGACGAGCCACGAGCTCGATTGTATCTTTCCCCCTCTCCCGACGTTAAACACCATTCCGCATCCGATTTTCTTACACAAAGGAACTTCGGGGATGTTCTTTCGGGTCCGGTCGCCGCCATTTGCGAACATGTGGGGGCGAATTTCAAGAAGAGCGTCGCATACGCTCGCATCAGGGTCGTTCCTTTTGTGTTTTGTAATCACCACGCGGTCAACGACACTGAGCGCTTTTAAGATTTCCCTGCGCTCCCGTTCTTTCATAAACACATACCCTTTCTTTTTCTTCAGCCAGTTATCATTATTCAAAATGACCACAAGTTCATCGCCGAGTCTTTTCGCTTCCTCAAAAAGCCGGACGTGCCCGACATGGAGAGGGTCAAACCCTCCGGAAACCGCAACGATGATTTTTTTTTCTTTCTCTCCAGCGCGTCCCATAACCTTATTTTATATCTCCCGCGCGACAATGCCAAAACATTAAAATCCGAATGCGGACAAAACACCGGAAAACCCCGGAAGCAACTTTCTTTTTCTCAGATTTTCCGGGCTGACCCACTCGAACCCGCGGGCTTCCCAATCGATCTTCCGTATCCTGTCCGTTCTCATCTCGACAAGAACCGGATGAACAATCCAGGTTTTTTTGTACCGCTTCGATTCCTGGCTGAATATTTGCCCCATCTTCATTTTCCCAACCATTCGCGCCGATATTCCAAGCTCTTCCCGGATTTCCTCAAGGACCCTTTCTCGAACGCTCTTATTATCATCAAGGAATCCCGAAACCCCGTTCCAACAATTTGGATAAAAGCGGAGTCCGCTATTCCGCTTCATAAGAAGAATCTTTCCTTTGTATCTCAAAAGACAGTTGATAACCGGCGCGTATCTTATGTTCGTATAATCCACCTGCCCCTTCTTTGGTTTGAATGTTTCTTTTTTCATGGGAGATTATCCATTATCTATTAAATACGGATACTCAACAAATATCTCCCGGACCGCCTCCACTTTCACCGGATTTTTAGATGCTACGATCATTTTCATATTTCATTTCCATCAGCTTGACCCACGATGCTTCTTCTGTCCTATTCCCGCGTCGGGAGAAATGTAAACTTTACAATCTTCACAATGGACCTTGTCTCCATAATATTTTTTATATGTTTCCAGCATCTCTTCTCTGCTTTCGAATCTTTCGTGTCCGTCAAAATCCTTTTCTTCAATCTTTCCCAACGTCTTTTCATGAACCTCAACGATCTCGGCGTCGGCAAATTTTTCCTTATTTTCCCAACACAACAGTTCTACATTATCGCCGACTTTCAAGTCCTTGTCGTCAAATAATCTCCATGTCACGTTTTTTCTTCCAGCGAGAATCTCTTCCATTAAGCGGCGGCGGAACTTAAGCGTCTTCACGGATTTATTTTCCATGGCACTTTTTGAATCCGCGCACCAGAACAAGTTCGATGCGGGACTTCGCTCCGCTCGCTTTTTTAGGCATTCCTTCCATGACAATGCTTGTATTTTATCGGGCGTCCGTCCTTGTTTTTTGCCCCGCACCAGCAGGGATCATTACGCCCCAGTTCCTTCTTCTCTCCCGACGGAGCGTGCTGTTTTACCTCTTTCTTTTGCGGTTGTCCCGCACGTGAGAGATCAACGGTGAAGAGCGGAAACGTCGTGTTCCAGACAAGCGCATCGAAATTTGCGTTCAGCGCCTTGTAGAGCGCATGCGCCTCCCGCCGGTATTCGACAAGCGGCTCGTGCTGGCCGTAGGCGCGGATATTCACCGAATCGCGGAGCGCTTCGAGATTCTCAAGATGCTCCACCCAAAGCGTATCGAGAATGCGCACGAAATGCTGGCTGATGAGCGCCGACCGATCGGCATCAATCGACTCGGGAACCGTTCCCGATTTTTCCTCCATCGCGAGAATTTCCTTTTCGCGCTTTTCGAATTCCTCAATCTCTTCTTCTTCCCGGCGGAAGAGTGAAGCCGCACGAACCGATTCCACGTGCCTCGAAAACGTCTCGCGCACGAGGGGGAGAATTTCGCCTTCCGTTCCCGCGCGAAGCATTTTTTCCCGTTTTACGTATATCGCGGAACGCTGTTTGTTGAGTACGTCGTCGAAATCAAGAAGATGTTTGCGTGCGTCGAAATTCGCCCCTTCAACCTTCTGTTGTGCCTGATTCACCGCCTTCGAGACCATCGCCGCCTCAATCGGCATGTCCTCCGGCACGTTCAGCATTTCCATGAGACGCTTCACCCGGTCTCCGCCGAATATCCTCACGAGATCATCTTCAAGCGAAAGGAAGAACTGGGAGGATCCCGGGTCGCCCTGGCGTCCGGCGCGCCCGCGGAGCTGGTTATCGATGCGCCGCGCCTCGTGCCGTTCCGTGCCGATCACATGGAGTCCGCCGAGCTCTTTCACTTTTTCCATTTCTTCGGAATCAGGGGGGTTGCCCCCGAGAATAATGTCGACGCCGCGTCCCGCCATGTTCGTTGCAACCGTCACCGCGCCGCGTCTTCCCGCCTGGGCGATGATGGAACCTTCACGCTCGTTGTTTTTCGCGTTCAAAACCTCGTGCGGCACTCCCGCGCGGGAAAGATATGCGGATATCGTCTCGTTGTTCGCAATGGACGTGGTCCCGATGAGCACCGGCTGCCCCTTTCCGTGCCGCTCTTTCACATCCCTCACGATCGCCTCATACTTCGCGGTTTTTGTCTTGTATATGACATCGGGCAGCTCTTCCCTGGCAAGCGGCTTGTTTGTCGGGATCGTGATAACCTCGAGGTTATATACCTTTCCGAATTCTTCCGCCGACGTCTGCGCGGTTCCCGTCATGCCGGCGATTTTCTCGTAAAGCCTGAAATAATTTTGGATGGTGATCTGGGCATAGGTTCTGTTCTCTTCTTTCACGAGCACTCCCTCTTTCGCCTCAATCGCCTGATGAAGTCCGCCGGAATATCTCCTCCCGTGGAGCATTCTTCCCGTAAATTCATCGACAATAACCACCTCCCCGTCTTTTACCACGTATTCCTTATCCTTCCTGAAAAGAGCTTTTGCTTTCAGGCTTTCGTTCAGAAAGTGGACAAGTCTGGAGTGTTCCGGATCGAATATGTTTCCGATACCGAGCGCGCGCTCCACTTTTTCGATCCCCTGCTCCGCGAGGTTCGCGCTTTTCAATTTTTCGTCGATGACATAATCGTCCGTCTCCTGAAGGCGCGCGACGATTTGGGCGAACATCCGGTAATATTCGCTTGATGCAGCGTCCGGGGCGGCGATAATAAGCGGCGTCCGGGCTTCGTCAATGAGAATCGAATCAACCTCGTCGATGATTGCGTACGCGTGTCCCCGCTGGACTCTTTGGGAAAGATCGTACACGAGGTTGTCGCGGAGATAATCAAATCCGAATTCATGATTCGTGCCGTACGTGATGTCCGCTCCGTACGCCTCTTTGCGCGAAACGGGGCGCAAGAACTTCTCAACGACGCGGAATCCTCCCGTCGCATCGCGTTCCGCGTCAACAGTCTCCTCGAATTCGAATGAAGGATCGTACATATACGCCCCGTCGTGCACAATGCATGCCACGGTGAGTCCGAGCGCGTGATACACCTGTCCCATCCAGACCGTATCGCGGCGGGCGAGATAATCATTGACCGTTACGACGTGCACTCCCTTCCCCAAGAGCGCATTCAGGTATGTCGGAAGCGTCGCGACAAGCGTCTTTCCCTCTCCGGTTTTCATTTCGGCGATCTTTCCCTCGTGAAGCACGACCCCTCCCATGATCTGCACGTCGAAATGTCTTTTTCCAAGCGTCCGTTTCGCCGCTTCACGGACAATCGCAAACGCCTCGGGGAGAGCCTGTTCGTCGGATTCGCCCTCCTTCATCCTGTTCCGGAGCGAAAAAGAACGCTCCTTCAGTTCGTCCTGAGAAAGCCCTTCGAGATCGGATTCGTAGGTGCCGACAAGCGCCGCAACCCCCTCAAGGCGCGATAAAACTTTCCGTTCTATGATTTTTCCGAATACGTTAAACATACCGGGTAGTAGAAATTTGATATTATTTTTCTCTTTTTTGTGAATAGAAATATTCTTTCAACATTCTTTTTAGTAATCTAGCCCCTTGATTTGTTTTAAGATATTTTTCCCTTCTTTTTGTATCATTTCTATTTTTATATGCCTCATAGTGAATCAATTGCCATGGTATGCGTGATTTTGTGGAAAAATTTCTTCCTTGATTGTGTTCTTTAATCCTTTTTCGTAAATCACTTGTAATCCCTACATACAACTCTCCACCTTCCTCGCTCTGGAGTATGTATACATATGTAAACATAATCAAGAAATCAAATTTTCACTACCCGGCATACCTCATAGTAGAAATTTGATGATGTATCTAATTTTAGCCGCTCAGGCACCCTGAGCGGCTATGGCGGTGACCTCCAATTTTTTATAAATGTTGAATGAGTGCTCGTCCATAGCCGCTCAAGAGGTCCGAACCGCACGTTTTCAGCATAGCAGGTTTAAAAATGTGCGTAAACAAAAACCTCGCCAATCCAATGGATTAGCGAGGTAATTAGAGGGATTCCTTGCATTTCTCCGTTCCGACACGAAGTCGTCGGGATGAAGACAAGAAATCTACATCTCATTCAACAGAAGCATTATAGCATACCTATTTGAAATGTCAAGCCTGTAAGATAGGCAAACCCGCCATCTCATGGGCTCAACTCCTCCTCTAGAAACTTCGGATTAAAATACTTTATTTTTGCCACAATCTTTTTCGTGTTTCCCCATCGCAAAAGCCCGAAATAGGAATCGTAAACCCTTTGATTTTCCGATCTGTGCAATTTTCGTTCCATTTTCCGCCGCGTTGCGGTACGGAGCACTCTGTGATCTGGAAAATGCACCCATCCAAGGAAATCGACGCCGGAACTTATCGTTTTTATGGATATCTTATCCTTATGAATAGACAAATGTAATCTCTCTTCGAGAAAAACATCTATTATGGGAATTAGTTTTTCCAATACATTTTTATCGGAAGAACAAATCACGAAGTCATCCGCATAGCGGACATAGCACTTGATTTTTAATACACGTTTTACATACCAGTCGAATTCATTCATATATATGTTCGCGAAAAGCTGGCTCGTGAGGTTTCCGAGCGGGAGACCGCGATTCTCTTTCCCTTCAGGGTAAAAACTTCCGATTACCTGTCCGCAAAGCCATAATACATTTTCGTCTTTTATATATTTTTCAAGGATGGAAACGAGGATTGTATGATCGATATTCGCGAAAAACTTCCGTATGTCGCACTTCAAAACCCAACATTGCCTTGTGTTGTTTCTTCCCTCTTTGCGTATGAAACACGCGAATCTTTCAAGCGCCCTATGCGTTCCCTTGTCTTTTCTGCAGGAGAATGAATCGGAAACGAATCTTTTATCGAAAAACGGATATAATATCCTGTATATCGCGTGATGCAACAACCGATCCCTCACGGGCGCCTTATGTATGTCCCGCGGTTTCGGGTCGGACACCCTGAACGCGCGATACGAACCGTGGATATATCGTCTTTCTTTCAAGTCCCTGTGCAATGCGAATATGTTGCTCATAAGGGATAATGAAAATATCTGCACGTCGTATTTGTCTCTTTTTCCGCGCAAAAATTCCCGCCACGAAACAAGGAGGTTTTCGATCAATATGATAGACTCAAACATATGAATACATTTTCTTCTAATAGGGTCCCCCCCCCGACGGAACGAGTTGCCGGTGATACGAAAATTCTCCCAGGCGTACACGCTATGGCGTGAACTTGTCCCCCACATTCCGAAATCGTCCCGTTACACGCTCGGAGAAAAGATCGACGCCTTGTTTATTGAATCGATCGAATACCTGTATTCCGCCGTATATGCAAGATCGGACGAGCGTATCCGGTCGATCGTCAAAAGCGCCACAAAACTCGACACGCTCAAATTTTTTCTCAAACTCGCTTGGGAAACGAAGCAGATCGACACAAAAAAATATATCGCGCTTTCCGAAATTTTGGACGAGATCGGGCGGATGATGGGGGGATGGATAAAACAGCTCTCGCAAAAAGAATCCTCCGCGGAAAACGGAGGAAACAAGGAAAGAGACTTTCGAACACCAAGAAAACGGTAGCGGTCATTCCAATCGTTGCCGAACCAGTTCAGATTCAGTCTGTGCTTGTCATCATCAAAGTTCAGAACGGACACATTGCGATTGTCATCGGAATCGTGCCAGAAAAGTGCGGGGCGTCTCCCGTATCACTGCGGTTCGGATTTAACATATAATCCTTGTCGCTGTATCGTATTCGGAATCGTTATTATTCCCTAACGCCGGGCACCAAGTATCTTTCGATGTGTTTGTGGAAACCGCGAAACGACGCCAGAAAAAAACGTATCCTTTCCCGTTCCGCAGAGCGCGAATCCGGAATTCGACCGCGCGGAGCCATAGCCACGCACATACCAATCTACTATCCAGAATGTATTATAACAAAAATTAAAAACAAAGGGACTG